>CALPQG020000210.1 GCA_943325655.2 Bifidobacterium breve
AACCTTTTTAGAGGAAAAAATTTATGCCTCTTCCTTCAAACATGAAAGTAAAATAAAAGTCCATGTTCAGGGCAACAACGGTGCCTTGGATAGAATTCCCGCTTACATGCAAAGGGTTATTCAGGATCCGGAAACCTATGATTTTAGTGGACAACTTTGGTTCCCAGAAAAACCATTTGACTGGACCGACAAAAAATTCTCCCCTTCTACAGCGGCGCCATTAATTTATGAATGCCATGTAGGCATGGCGCAGGAAAAAGAAGGCTTAGGGACTTACCTGGAATTCGCAGACATCCTTTTGCCTCGAATCAAAGCTTTAGGATACAATACCATTCAGATGATGGCCATTATGGAACATCCTTATTATGGTTCTTTTGGTTACCATGTATCAAATTTATTTGCACCTTCATCAAGGTTTGGAACTCCTGAAGAGTTAAAATACCTCATCAACAAGGCACATTCATTGGGCATTGTGGTTTTATTGGATGTGGTTCATTCACATGCAGTAAAAAATATTGCTGAAGGGTTGGCCTTTTTTGACGGCACCGATCACCAGTATTTTCACGGTGGCGGGGCAGGATTTCATGAACAATGGGATTCCTATTTGTTCAATTATGGGAAACCTGAAGTACAACAATTCTTATTGTCAAACCTTGCTTATTGGATGAAAGAATTTCATTTTGATGGATTCAGGTTTGATGGCATCACTTCCATGTTGTATGCCCATCATGGCAATACTACTTTTGACCATTATGACAAATATTTTGTAAAAGAGGTGGATTGGGAGGTACTCATCTACCTGCAATTGGCCAATAAGCTTATCCATCAATTTAACCCAAACAACCTGAGTATTGCCGAAGACATGAGCGGTATGCCAGGAATTTGCAGAACTCCGGAAGAAGGTGGGATAGGATTTGATTTCCGATTGGGAATGGGCATTCCAGATTATTGGATCAAAATTGTCAAAGAACAAAGAGACGAAGACTGGAACATACATGAAATCTGGTCGATGTTGAGCAACCGTAGGTTCAAAGAAAAAACCATTGCTTACGCCGAATCGCATGACCAGGCTTTGGTGGGCGACAAAACATTGGCTTTTTGGTTGATGGACAAAGAGATGTATTTCCACATGCATGTCGATGATCCTAATTTGATTGTGGACCGTGGCATTGCATTACATAAAATGTTCCGATTAATCACCATCAGTTTGGGTGGCGAAGGTTATTTGAATTTTATGGGCAATGAATTCGGTCATCCTGAATGGATAGATTTCCCCAGAATTGGAAATGACTGGAGCTACAAATATGCACGTCGTCAATGGAGTTTGGCCGACAACCCTGAATTGAAATACAAGTACTTGATTGCTTTCGACAAGGCAATGCTATCCACAATTGGAAACCACAACGTCCTCAAAGCGATGCCAGCAAAAGAATTGAATATGGATGTGGATAACAAAGTAATTATCGCCGAAAGGAATAATGACATTTTTGTATTCAATTTTCACCCCAACAATTCTGTTTTCGGTTATAAATTTTGGGTACCTCAGGCAGGGAAATACAAAATTATTTTAAATACCGACAACCAAACCTTCGGTGGTTTTGGCAGGGTAGAGGAAGAAATTATTTACGAAACAGATGTAGACAACTTCTTACATATTTACCTCACCAACCGAACAGGATTAATACTAAGTAGGGTTTGATGAAAACTGATAACAAGAAGTTTTCAATTTTGAATGCTCAATTTTGAATTGATGTTTGAAAAATTAAAAGTTGGAGGATAATGGTGTACGATGATGGTGTGAGTCAATGATCTTTTGGAAAAAAGCTGAAAACTTGATTAAAAAAACGCGACAACACTTTATTGAAAATTGAGCAAGTTTTCCTTACACAAACAAAAATCAATATCCGTGAAAATCCGCCCTATCCGCATAATCTGCGTTCAATTATTTATTCTTTTAAAGTATAAATAAAAATTGAACGCAGATTGAGTAGATTAAGCGGATTAACGCTCATCAATTATCAGCATATTTTCTATTATTTCAAACAAAACTGCCATTTTAATGCGTTTGCCCTGCTTTTGGGTGTGACATTTTTGTTATTGACCTGTGTTTTGTTTTATACTTCAGGTTTAAAGCTGGTTCTTTTGGTGCCTGCATACAGGCTAAAATTTTGAAACCTGCATTCCAATGCGCCATTGAATACTACGATTTTGCGGCTAGGTTTTAGACCCACTTTTTTGAGCGCATCACGGTTTGAACTGATCATCCAGGCTTCGAATCCAGCGTAACTTTGCTTGAGGGTATCTCCAATTTTTTTGTACAATTCTTCCACAAAAACCTGGTCACTCATTCGTTCACCATAAGGAGGATTCATCACCAAAATGCCACCACCTTCAGGAGGAACAGAAGTTAAAAAATCATTTTGACGCACTTTGATAATGTCTTCTAAACCTGCATTGGCAATGTTTTCCTGTGCCAAACGAACATTGGCAGAAATCAAATCGCTTCCTAAAATCTGAAAATTAAATGGACGTTGGTTGTTAAGTGCCTCTTGTTTTACCTTTTTCCAAAGACTCACATCAAAATCATTCCAAGTCAAAAAACCAAAATGAGTTCGTTTTACCTGTGGTGGAATATTAAGGGCAAACATCGCCGCTTCAATCAGAATGGTACCAGAGCCACACATGCCATCAATAAAATTACAGTTTCTGTCCCAATTGGAAAGGTAAATTAATCCTGCAGCCAATACTTCATTCAGTGGCGCTTCATTCGTCGCAACCCTATAACCTCGTTTGAAAAGTGGTTCACCGGAACTGTCCAATGAAATAGAACATTGTTCCTTATTGATATGTACATGAATTCTCAAATCAGGCGTAGACACATCTACTGAAGGACGACGGTCAAATTTTTCTCTGAAACGGTCAACGATGGCATCTTTGGTTTTAAGGGCAACGTATTGCGAATGGTTAAATGTTTCAGAATGCACCGTACTATCGACCGCTAAGGTACCATCAACTTCCAGGTAATCTTCCCAGGCAATGGTTTGCACCAACTTATACAATTCTTCTTCATTTAAAATAGGTGCTGAAACCAAAGGCAAAAACACCCTTAAAGCAGTTCTGGAACAATAATTAACTTTATAAAGCAATTCTTTGTCTCCACTAAATGCCACAGCCCTGTTTTGTATTTTAATATCAGTAGCGCCAAGTTCAAGCAGTTCTTGCGCTAATATTTCTTCTAAACCAAAAGTTGTTTTAGCAATATAGTTTTGTATCAATGGAGCCATGGAGATGTATAGAGGTATAAGTTGATTTATAATGACCTCAAGTTAAGGCTAAAATTAAAAATTATACTCAAATTATTTAAAACAATTCATTTGATCTCATTTTTTTAACAAGTTAAATTAATTTTTCTTATTCCTAATTGTTCAACATTAAGGTATTCTCTTGGACAGAAATCTGTACACATAACGACTATATGTACATATTTATAATTAAAAGTGTATATATAGTCATTGTGTGTACAGAAAATAAGTATAAATTTACAATATGTACAGATAAACATAAATAAATGAACATGTCAACACCATACGATAGCACACAACCATAGGTTCTAAATGAAATGCTATGGGTAAGTATTAAACAGGTGAAGATATTTGTGATTTTGCGATAGGGATAGTCCCGATGCATCGGGATTGTTTGAGTTCTTTTTCCTTGTTGTCTTCAGTACTCAGTAAATACTTAAATTTGATAACAAGGAAAAAACGAGTGCCGAAAGCCCGGGAATCGCCCTAGAAATCCTATAAATAAATTTTAGGGCTTATGATATTTTTTAATGAACCCTAAAAAACGCTATATTTTAGTGTGATACTTTTGATATTCTCAAATTACATTAACCCACAATAAATCATCTAGAGTCTCAAATACTAACAAATAGTATTCAAAATAATTAAGTTTTCCAGATTACGATAACGTAAACCTCACCTGAATACCAAACAAGGTATTGGTTCTATAAAATGAATTGGATACTTTGGGTGAATTGATGGTATGGTCAAAATAGAATTGAAGGTTTAACCTCTGGTTGACCACATAATTGATATTGGGTTTGATAGAAACGAGTAAGTTACCTGCGCTTACGGTATTCATGCCATTAAATGACCTTTGGGTAGTTTTGGTGTCGCTAAACCTTAAGTCGAACCTGAAGGTAAGGTCATTTTTTAATACAAAATCTTTGGTAAATGGCACTTTGTAATTGTTTTTGGTAAATCCAAAACCAACTACAATTTCATTGTTAGTCAATTCATTTACTTGAAAGTTGGATAAACTCAACGCAATATCCCTGGATTTTCGGTATTCAAATTTATAGGTAACATTCTTTTTGGTTTTCATATTCACCCCAATCAAAGGTGAAAATGCTTCCTTAATGGAAACGCTAGAAATCACGTAGATTGGATTAAAAACACCCATTCCAGAACTGGAATTTAAAGAATTAGAGAATTTACTGGCAAGAGGCTGGTCCAATTCCGATTGGTCTAAGCCAATAAAACTATTGTCATACAAGTTAGAGTTGGCATAAGAACCAACAGAATAAACAGAAGTATACCTATGGTTAAGCGTTACAGAGCTAAAAACTTTTTTGACTATACCCAATTTTGACAATCCACTGTAGTCAATTTGCCAGTTGGGCATAGGGATTTTAGGGAAAGAGGAAAGGTTTGCCCCAGTGGCATTTGTCCCGGAATAAGCCGCAATAAACGCCGGAATAAGTACATCTTGTGAATTGTTATTGTACTCGGCACTTCCTCTGTTTTCATTTAAAGCCGTTAACCTTTCACGAATAATGTCCCTGTTGTTTTTGAAAGTTTCATATACCTGACTTGAATTATTGCTACGGTCTCCAATAAATGAAGTTTGAATACTGATAAACGAAATGGAATAACTACCGGTCCTCACGGGTGAAAAATGAAGAAATTCTCCACTGTTTTTATCGTACCTGTAGGTTTCAGTGTAAGTACCCGAACGGTCTCTTTTTGCATCCAGCTGAATTTTAAAATCTTTGAATGGTTCCAAGGCGGTTTTTAGGGTAATGTTTTCTGTAAAATTTTGTCCCAATTGAGAGCTCAAATTGGGGTTGGTACTGATCCAGTTATTTTTAGCCGCCTGGTCTAAAAATGGACCAACGTCTTGAGAACCTAATATAAAAGGAATGCCTGGGGCATACGTTCCATCACTACTTTGAGTATTCGACAAACCTACATAAGTTGGCTTTGGCCTGAAACCAGGAACTGCTGTTCCTTCTTTTAAAGAATAAGTAAAGTTGATACTTTTAACGGTCATCAAAGTACTCAAAATACCTTTTAGCAATTTAAGCTCAGGTTCAGGTTTGGTGGTATCTTTTGGATCGGGTTTTTTGGGAGGTTTAGGATTGTTTACCTCTTTTAAAAACTTGATTTTATTATAAAGTTTCAAC
>CALPQG020000211.1 GCA_943325655.2 Bifidobacterium breve
AAACTGCTTCAAAGCATAATCGCTGTATGCAATACACTCATGAATTTCCAAATCTCCTTTCGGGAATTTACCAATATGCTGCACAGGAATGGTATAGGGTTGGTGTGCGCTTAAAGTAAATACCGCAGTAGCAAACGGTTGTTTGAATTCAGCTATTTTATGTGCAAAATATTGCAAATACGGCTCATCAAAAACCCCCCAATTTCCGTCAAAGTCTTGTTGATTTGGGTATTCATTCAACCCATAATAGCGATCAAAACCAGCAATCGCGGCAAAGGTATTGAAATTCATGGTACCATTTTTACCCCCGTGAAAAAATGCCGTTTGGTACCCTTGTTGCTTCAGCACCGTACCCAAACCATGGATGGTATTGTCTTGGTAATAAGAAGTAATAAATGGTTCCTGCATCAAAGAAGGCAATGAAGCTAAAATGGAGGGAAGCGCTTCAATGGAAGTTCTACCATTGGCAAAGCAATGGTTAAAGTACAAACTTTTTCTAGCCAGCGAGTCGAAAAATGGCGTACAACCTTTATAAGCATTTCCAATTCCAAGATACTCACTGTCAAAGCTTTCCAAAATCAAAATCACCACATTGTCTTTGGATGCTCCACTCACTTGATCAGCCATTGGTTTGGCAATGATGTTTTTTGCTTCCATATCGGTTTTGAAAAAATGCACTGGATCAAGCTTTCCTGGCGCTGCCAAAGAAGCAATAAAAACGTAGGGAGAATTTAAAGTCAGGTGACCTAAAATATGTGGGGTGATGACAAAAGCCTGGTTTGGGCTCAAAGGTTTCAATTGCACCCCACCTCTTATTCCCAACACCAGCACACCAAATACCAAAGGCATACAAATCCAAGCATAAATTTTTGAATATTTACCTACGTCTGCTTTGACGTCCATTTTAGGGTAATATTTCCAAAGCAAATAAATAATCAAGCCAAAAACCAATACAAAATACCAGTAATAACTGAGCAATTGAAATGCCTGCGCCTTCAAATCCTGGGCAATGCCAAATACAGAAGACTGGGTTCTTTTTCCGGTAAATTTAAAATACTCAATATCAGCAATATTTAATACCAACATTGGAATATTGCCTACAAAAAACAGCACTTTTAAAGCCATTTGCATTACCTGTTCCCGGATAAACTTAAAAGGCAAAATAGAAATCAGTATAAACAGGCTGTTGAGAATAAAGATGGCAGCAATATCAAACCGAAAACCATGCAAAACAGCTATACAGTAATTGGAGGAATCAACACCCACGAAAAGTCCTTTATTCATCAATGAAAAACCTATTCTACTTATAAAATAAAGTAAGAAAAGTAATCCCAAGCGTTTGACTAAAGTTGTATAGGTGCCTAAATTCATCGTTGTCAAAAATACGAATTTAATTTTAGTGACCGCTTTTGTGAATGACTTTTTTGATTTCGGCTCTTAATTAATTCACTGCAAAACTTCACCTGCAAAAAAACATGACCAACAATAATTTAATGACATAAATCATGTTTTCAATTGTATCTTATCAGTCAATACTTTTTTTATTCTCCATACTTTTGTTTGAAAGCGTAGAGAAATGATATTTATTATTTAAAAAGTCAAATGAAGAAATTATTGGTCCCAACAGATTTTTCAGCTGAAGCAGCAAGCGCATTGAAAGTCGCCGCCTATATTGCCAAAAAAACAGGTGCAGAAATCATTTTATTCAATGTCATTGAAATGGCTTTACCCGTTGATTATTACAGAGCTCCAGTTGGTGACCTTGCTACATTACCCATCCCCACTGACAATAGCGTTCAGATGAAGGCACTTAAAGAAATGAAGCAGCAACTGAAAGCCCTAGAGCATCAATTAAGCGAACAAGAAATTAAATGCAAAAGTGAGGTAGATGTGGATGTAGACAATGTATTTAAGGACATTTCAGAAGTCATTGCCAAACGAGAAGACGTAGATTTAATCATCATGGGTTCAAAAGGAGCTTCGGGCTTGAGTGAAGTTTTGATAGGTTCCAACACAGAAAGAGTGGTACGGTATGCCAAAACACCTGTGCTTACCGTGAAAAGTATGGAGGACAATTTCAAAATAAGTCAAATTGTATATTCTACAGACTTTGAAGAAACCAGTCCGGTCATTGTAAAAAAGGCGAAAGAAATAGCGGCCCTTTTTGGGGCACATCTGTGTTTGTTGTATGTCAATACGCCAAACTATTTCATTAGTAATCAGGACATTAATTTGAAATTTGAAAAATTGGTAACAGAATACCACATCACCAACTATTCTACCCACATTTACAATGACTTCAATGAAGAAAAAGGCATCCTCCATTTCACCAAAGAAATTGGTGGCGACTTGATCATCATGCCGACCAACGGAAGAACAGGATTGTCACATTTAATCAATGGAAGCATTACCGAAAATATTGTAAACCATACCTCAGTTCCCGTATTGTCGTTGAATATGGGTAAGATTTCAAAATAAATCAATTATGAAAATAGGCATATTTAGCACCAAAAAATTTGAAGAAGCATATTTCAACCAATTAAATACTGGCCACCACGAATTGATTTTTATTGAAGAAGGGCTTCATACCAACACCGTTAGTTTGGCAAAAACTTGTGAGGGGATTGCTCTTTTTTCTAATGACGACTGCTCCGAAGAGGTATTGAGATTGTTAAAAAAGGAAACAGCTGTAAAGTATATTGCTACAAGGTCTGCAGGTACGGACCACATCAACCTCGAAGTGGCCAAACAATTGGGATTTAGCGTAGCCAATGTCCCACAATACTCCCCTTATGCCATTGCTGAACATGTTATTGCCATGATTTTAGCTTTAAACAGAAAACTCATTCTAGCAGATCGGCAGGTTAAAAACTATAATTTTTTACTGGATGATTTGATAGGGTTTGACCTCCATGGCAAAACGGTTGGCATTATAGGCTTAGGGAGAATTGGCGGTATCTTGGCTAAAATTATACACGGATTTGGCTGCACTATTTTAGGATTTGACCTGATAAAAAATGAAAGACTAGAAAAAAAATTCGGAGTAACATATACTGACCTGAATGAATTGTATAAAAATGCTGACATTATCTGCCTACAAACACCTTTAAACGAACACACCAAACACCTCATCAACCAGGAAGCAATTGCTAAAATGAAACATGGCGTAATACTCATCAATGCCAGTCGTGGTGGAGTAGTCAATACTGAAGATTTGATTGCAGGATTAAAATCCGGAAAAATTGGTGCCGCGGGCTTAGATGTATATGAAAAAGAAAAAGGCATGTATTTCTTTGACCATTCTCATGAAATTTTACAAGATGACATTTTTGCAAGGCTATTGACGTTTAAAAATGTATTGATTACCGGGCACCAGGCTTTTTTAACCAGCAATGCCATCGTTAACATTGTAGAAGAAACAATGAAACATATCCAAGACTGGAGTTTACAAAAGAAAGCTACTAACGAGCTTTTTTAGCTGGCAGCACAACAATACCATTGTTTTGCCACTGTTCATAAATGAAAAACAAATTTACATTATTATTAATCTGTTGCTGTTTTTCTCTCCACGGAATTGCACAAGAAGATACAACTGCTAAAATTTCGAAACTCAAACCAAAGTTTGTAATTCAGCTTGATGTTCGAAATTCTTTTATCCGCAATAACAGCAACTATAAAAAAATGATTTATGGCTTTTGGGCTGGCCTGGATTATTCTAAAAAACACATCTATTCATTGGGATTTTATACCACCAACAACCCTTTTCAACCCCTAAATGTCAATTATAAGAGAGCCACCACCGGAGCTATCATCACACAGTACTCTAATTTCGAACTGTATTTTGCCAGCCTGGCTTACCAGTACATTTTTTTAAACCGGTATAGACTGCTGATGAGTTTTCCAGTAGAGGCTGGATTTGGTTTGGGGCGTGCGTATGTGGAGAGGCATTGGATTGACAATGGTCAGGAAAATACTTATGCCATTGCCCTTTATGCCAAATTTATACCTGTTCAATTAGGATATGCCCTTGAGTGGAAAGCAACACCATGGTTCGGCTTGAATGCTCAAATTGGTTATCGAATATCCATGTTTACCGACCAATTAAATGACAACCAAAACATCAATTATGATGGGATGTATTATACCTATGGCCTAAGGTTATTTTTGGGAAGAATATTTTCAGACACTAAAAAAAGGGTGATGAATGGAGTGTTGAGTTTTTAGTGTTGAATGTTGAGTAAAAAAACTTCACGGTGTTCAAATTAAGCGTTTTGAAAATAAACAAAGTATTGAATTGTAGGTTTTGACTATGGCGTAAAAAATTCATTCGATAATCATATTCCCCTATTAACGAATCTCTTACCATTGATAAAGTACTGATGCTGCTAAAATAGGATTATCAATAATATGGAGTTTAGTCAGGTTTTCAATGATGCCTGTAATAATCAAGGGATCAACCTGAGTATTGTCACTTTTCCATTGCACTGATGAAAGCCAGGAAGTAACATCTTCTACCTTCAGCCCATATTTTTCAGCAATCAGTTCATTCAGGTTTTCAATGGCCTTCATCTCACTATTCACTTGGGTAACCAAGGCGATCAGTTTAGCAATAACATCAGGATGTTTTTCCAGAGCAATAGTTGAAACCGCAATCGCAAAACAAGGCCATGGCGTTGGACATTCAGCAACACGTCTGAAAGCACCATTATCTACCAAAGGTTTCGTGGTAAATTTCTCCCACATAAACAAATCTGCTTCATACGCTTCAAGTGCCTGAACCGCACCATTCAAATTCCCAACCACCACAAAATCAGTTTCTTTCAATTGAAGGCCTCTATTATTGGCATCTACATAAGCCATCAAATGAGAACCTGAACCTGGCCGGCTAATGGCATATTTTTTATTGGCAAAGTCAACTTCGTTGAAGATACTGGAATTACTGTTCACATGAATCCCCCAAACCAAAGGAGACTCTACGTACCATTGAATAATTTTTGAAGGATTGCCTTTACTGATTGCAGCAATAATTCCCTCGGTAAGTACGATGGCAATATCAAGTGTATTGGATTCCAAATCAGCACACATCGCTCCAGTTCCTCCCGGATAATCTTGCCATTGAAGCGTAATTCCTAAGTCACTTTTAGCCTTCGCAATAATAGCATGATGAAAAGGAAAATTAAAATGTTCGGGAACGCCACCAATATTGACCTGCATAGATTTGTTATTTACCCAACAAAGATAGTTTTTAGTGTTGAATGTTAAGTGTTGAATGATGAATGTTTAGTGATGAATGTTTAGTATTGAGTGTTGAGTGATGAGTGATGAATGTTGAGTGATGAATGTTTAGTGATGAGTGATGAATGTTGAGTGATGAGTGATGAATTGTTGAGTGATGAGTGATGAGTGTTAAGTGATGAGTGATGAGTGATGAATGTTGAGTGATGAATGTTGAGT
>CALPQG020000212.1 GCA_943325655.2 Bifidobacterium breve
AGTGCGAAGGTTACGAGCGTTGGGATGAGGCTTTTTATATTGAATTTTTTATTCTAATTATTTTAATGCGTTTGCCCTTACTTGATTACCCCCATAATGGTAATCGTCGTAGTGGCCGGAAGTGTGTTGGCCATGATGGTAAGTGTTTTGTTGAACACGCCTGATTTTCCTTTGAGTTTATATCCACCCTGAATAATCCCTGAGCGCCCTGGCAGCACCGGGGTTTTAGGCCATTTGGCCAAGGTACAATCACAAGCAGTTTCAATGTTGGCAATTACCAGCGGTTCTTTGCTGTCATTCTTAAATTTAAAACTGTACCAAATGGTGTCGTTGCCATGTTTTACGGCTCCGAAATCGTGGTTCATTTTTTCAAAACTAATGTCTGCCTGAGCATTTGCTCCCAAGGCGGTAAAAAAACAAAATCCTAAAACGAATACCAATTTTTGAATGATGGGTGCTGATTTCATAAGTATTTAATGTTGATGTGTACAAACTTTTTTAATTTTCACCGTGCCTTTTCCGTGGCATTTTGTGCAATTGTATTGTTCTTGTTTTGATCCCTTGCAACGCATACAGGTAACCAAGCCATTTTCGCAACGTGGGCAATCATTGTACCAAGATCCCAAACTGTTGTTGGTCACGAGTACTTTTGCTCCTCTACAATCAGGGCAAACCACCTTGTCTTTTCCATGACAGGCATGGCAATTGCCTAAGGTATACCCCTTAGCAATACAAACATCACAAGAATCATCTACCCAAAAATAATCATTTCCTTTACAAATACCACAAACATTTTTATCAATTTCTGCCAAAAGGCCTTTGGTTTCTTTTACAAATTCTCCTTTTGAATTGGTGAGTGACAAGTATTTTTCTAAAAAATCGCGGGCCTTGGTATATTTTTTTAGTTTGACCAATGCCACCCCATAATAAAAACAGAGTTCATCAGGAAGGGTTTCTTTGCTGGTAAATATTTTTTTAAAAGTTTTTTCTGCGTCTTCGCAATTTTCTTTTCTGAGGAATTCTTTCCCTTGCGTCATCAGTTTTTGGGTATGGCTTTCCTGCGCCTGGCTACCCAAACTGAAAAGAAACAACAATGAAATTAACAGGTAACGCATAAAGGGAATTTTTACAACTAACGAAAACAGGATTGAATATAGTTCAAATTAATTTAGACTCAAATGTTTTAGCTTTATTTGGACGTGCCATTGAATAAATGACAATTAGTAAGTTATTCAACACAAAACATGTTCAAACGAATACAAATTTGCGTCAGGGGTAGTCCCGAGAACATCGGGATTGTTTGATCCCGCTTTTGGCGGAAGAATGCCGAAATCCCAATGTAGTTAAGTTAAAGAATTTTGTAACTTTTAAATCGGTGAAAATCTGCTTAATCCGCCAAATCTGTGTGCAATTTGGCCCCGTTTTTCAACGGGGTTCTTTGTCAAAGAATAATCCCGCAAGTGCGGGATGGAACACGGATGAAGCAGATTAGACGAATAATCGCTGATATTTTCTTAAGTTAACGACATTGGCCGATAACCCGACTCGCCACGGCGATAAACGCCCTCATAAAACATTTAAAGCTTATTTCGCATTCTATATACCTTTGGCTAAATCAATTTAGTAATTAGGATATAAAGAATCATTTTCATCCTCATAAATTCTCTACTTCTCAAAAACCACCTTCAAATACTTCGGCAAAGGCTTTCCTTGCTTGTGGGCAAAATACCAGTACAAACCAAACAACAATACCGATACCACCAAACCGGAACTTAAAGCCGCGTTGACAGGTATGCCGTCTGTAGATTCAATATCAATGTCTATCAAACCTTCGTTGCGCAGGTAAAGCATCAATACCGTAAAACCATTGTTCACAAAATGGGCAAACATCGGGATACTCAAATTTTTGGACCAATAATACAAATACCCAAACATTACCCCCAACAACATCCTTGGCACCAATCCATAAAACTGCATGTGGATGGCGCTGAACATAAAGCCAGTAAACCAGATGGCGAGGTGGATATTTCCTGAGGCTTCGTAAAATTTCTTTTGTACGATACCCCTAAAAACCAACTCTTCACCGATAGCCGGCAAAATCGCAAACACAAACAAGCCAAAAATAAATTCACCCGTACCATGCAAATCGGTCAGGTTTCTGGTCATGACTTCCAATTGTTTTTCTTTGTCTTTGGCCCAGGTTTCAAACCCCGACATAAAATCAGGGAAAACCCAATGTTGGTTCCACTCAATGATGATACTGTTAAACGGCATGGCAATAATTACCAGCACGAGAATGGTCAGGATTAATGGAATAGAAATCTTAGGTTTGATGTTTAAGGCTTGAAGTTTGTCTTTTTCATACACCAAATGAAATAGGATTGGCGCAACAATAAAAGCACACAAGGAAGCAAATGCCTGAATAATCAACATGGGAATTTTGGCAGAAGCACTCATTACCGGACTGGAAATGGCTTCTTTCAGGTCAGCAATTTTATAATCGAAATATGGCAATACCGCAATCAAGCCTAAAAATTGGGCAAAAAACATTCCCATCACGATAAACAAAACCAAAATACCCAAATCCAGCATAGGATTTCGGGGTTTTGATAATTGAGAGAAGGTTTCTACTGAATTTTCCATAAAATGAATTAAGTTTGTGTACAAAAATAGTAAAATATCTTGGTTAAAATAGGCGACGTTAATCTGGGCGAATTTCCACTGCTACTGGCACCCATGGAAGACATCAGTGATCCTCCATTTCGGGCAGTATGCAAAGCAAATGGAGTGGACATGATGTACACGGAATTTATCTCTTCCGATGCACTTATTCGTGATGCAGATAAAAGCGTCCAAAAACTGGATATCTACGACTACGAACGCCCTATCGGTATTCAGATTTTTGGCGATAAAGTGGACGCCATGCGAGAGGCTGCCGCCATTGCCGATGCCTGCAACCCTGAAGTGGTAGACATCAATTATGGTTGCCCGGTTAAAAAAGTAGCCTGTAAAGGTGCGGGTGCGGGACTTTTGCAAGACTTGGTGAAGATGCAAAACATCACCGCCGAAATTGTAAAAAGATGTACCAGACCAGTCACTGTCAAAACCCGTTTGGGTTGGGACGATGACACCAAAAATATTTTAGAAGCTGCACAAAGACTGCAAGATGTGGGCGTACAAGCGCTCACCATTCACGGCAGAACGCGTGCGCAAATGTACAAAGGCGAGGCCGACTGGACCTTGATTTCTGAAGTGAAAAATTTGCCGGGAATCCGTATGCCCATTTTTGGAAATGGCGACATAGATTCTCCTCAAAAAGCCCTGGAATACAAAAATAAATATGGCGTTGATGGCGTAATGATTGGCCGTGCAGCAATTGGCTATCCCTGGATATTCAGGGAAGTAAAACATTATTTTGCTACCGGCGAAATTTTGGCACCACCCACTATAAAAGAACGCATCGATACTTGTAAACAACACCTGAAGTTTTCTGTAGAATGGAAAGGGGAACGTGTTGGCATCTTTGAAATGAGAAACCATTATACTTCTTATTTCAAAGGAATCGCAGATTTCAAACCATTCAGGTTAAAGTTGGTAGAAGCTGGAACTTACCAGGAAACACTCAATATGCTGGACGAAATCGTACATACTTTTGGGTAATTAAAATTTACTTCACCTGATAAAATAGTGTATTCACCTAGTTATTGCGTTCGTGTACCAAATATATTTTATCCAATAAAATAAATTTGCTACTTTTAGTTTAAATCAACAATTAAGTATTTTGTTCAATTTATTCAACACGCCACATTAACAAAGCCTTAGTTGCGATTAATAACATAAACTTTACGTTTGATAGGGAGCTACTCAACTCAAAAATCAACACTCAACACTAACAAAGCTTTGATTTCTTTCTGCCCATTAAATTGCGATACGCATAGTGCCTACACGGTTTTTGATGCTCTTGATGGTGTTCAGGAAATTTGGTCTGCATTATTACCTGACAACCATCCTTTGGGCATAGCGAATTTAAGGGTATTGGAAAAAACGCAACCAGAAGCGATACAATTCAGGTATATCATTGTTCAGGACAAACAATCAAATCCAATTGGTTGTATTTATTTGCAAATGCTACACTTCAATGCAAAGCATTATAACCATGACATCCTGAACAAACCTAATGTAGCACATATCAAAAGTTACCTCATAAAGCAGCATACCAATATTTTGATTTGTGGCAATTTGTTTCGGATGAATTTTCAGGGATTTTACTTTCCAAAAGACTCTGACAGACCTTGTTTATTGGGAGTATTAAAACATTTTGCGAAAAATAATTCAGCAAAAATAAAATTCTCCACCATTTTTATCAAAGATTGTCTGGATGAATTGCCAGCCACTACTTTAAAAGAAAACCGATTTAAAAATGCTCCCAAAGACATTGCAATGCAAATTACCCTCAGAGATTCCTGGCAATCTTTTGCGGATTATAAAGCAGATTTGAGTAGAAAATATGTGCAAAGGGCGAATAAAATCATCACCGCAAAAACGACACTTACCAAAAAAGAATTTACCCTAGAGAATATCATAGACAATGCAGCTTTGCTGGAACAGCTTTACCTCCATGTTGCCTTGAAACAAGATGTAAAAATGGGCCTGTTAAACGGTCAGTATTTTGTGGAGATGAAGCGAAATTTACAAAACAATTTCAGTGTCGTAGGGTATTATTTAGAAGATAAACTGTTGGCATTCAGCAGTTATATTTTTGACAACGATGCCATGGAAATTCATTATATCGGCATTGATTACGAGTA
Source organism: Bifidobacterium breve (assembly GCA_943325655.2). GTDB lineage: Bacteria > Bacteroidota > Bacteroidia > Cytophagales > UBA9547 > CALPQG02. Next base: position 4,809 of record CALPQG020000212.1, read on the forward strand.
CAATGATACCTATAAAATCTACTTCAACATCTTATTTGACGGCTTGCAAATAGCCATTCAGCAAAAGAAGAAAACCATAGCACTTGGGCGTACCAGCAAAGATGCGAAAGCAAGCGCTGGCGCCACGCCGATACTCATCAACAATTATTTTTGGTTAAAATTGGGAATCCCGACTTTGGCCTTTAACTTTTTATACAAATGGTACAACAGCCAAACCAACGATGGCTGGAAAAAAAGGGATCCGTTCAGGGTGACGGGGAATTAAGTGTTGCGTTGTTAGTCCCGATAACCTCGGGATAAATGTTGAATCTTGAGAATATCGGGAGTAAAAAATGCCCAACAATTATATTTCATTGCATGTATAAATGCCATAAAATACATATAATACCAAATACATTTTTAATATACACTGTTTGTGTCAACTTTAATTTTATAATTCAGTAAATTTTATTTAGGATTGGGAGGATTTTTTTAAATTAAATTGAAAAAATTTTAGGTGATTTTTATAAAGATATAAATTTTCAATAGTAGCTTATTTACAATGTGTTATGAAATAAATATTAGGGCGTTTCCGCCGCGGCGGATCGCGTGTTCGGCACTCGTCCCGATTTTTTCGGGAAGCTCAAACTCCCGAAGC
>CALPQG020000213.1 GCA_943325655.2 Bifidobacterium breve
TAGCCAAATTTCGAATCATCTTTTTCTCCATCAGTATCCTTTGGATGGTTTTCCACCAATACCTGCTGTCGTTGTTCGGAATTTCGTTCTGGATTGCATTGACTGACAATTTTATTTTTAATGGCTTATTACTTTTGACTTGTTATTTTGTAAGCAATATGTTTCATTATTATCGCCCGGAAAAGGACAAGTTTTTTCAGGTATTGTTTTTAAGTATATTCCTGTCTGCTTTTTGTGTATTGTTTAGCAAATGGATGATCCTACATTTTGTTGTGGTTGATGAAGTGTATATAGATTTACTTTACAAATCACTGGCAATGAGGTTTATCAATGGAACCCTACTTGTTTGTGTCATTGGATTTACCAGCCAATTGTGTTACCGGTTTGAAGACCAGAGGGAGCAGTTAAAAAGAAATGAAGATGCAGAAAAATTGACTAGAGAAGCAGAACTGTTCAAATTAAGACAACAACTTCAACCACATTTTTTATTCAATAGTCTCAATTCTATCAGTGCTTTGATTGGCTCAAGACCTGAAGAAGCGCGCAAAATGATCCATCAATTGTCTGACTTTTTAAGAGGAACGTTAAAACGTGAAGACGTTCCTTTTGTAACTTTAGCAGAAGAATTAGAGTACTTATCGATATACTTAGAAATAGAAAAAGTAAGGTTCGGACACCGGTTGGTAACGGACATTTCTGTTCCAGAAAACGTTTTAAAATCAACCATTCCTCCTATGCTTTTACAACCAATCGTTGAAAATGCCATCAAGTTTGGGTTGTACGATACTACCGAAAATGTCACCATTACCATCAAAGGAGATTTGATTAAAAGTGAATTGCACCTAGAAGTCATCAACCCTTTTGATCCGGCTACAGCGTCACCAAAGCAAGGCATTGGATTTGGGTTGACCGCCATCAAACGACGTTTGTACCTTTTGTATTTCAGACAGGATTTATTGTCGACCGTAGCCAAAGACCATTTATTTACCACCCATATTCTAATTCCACAGCAACATGATTAAGGTTATAATTATTGATGATGAACCACTTGCACGTACTTTATTGAAAGAATATTTAGAGGAATTTAATGAACTAGAAATTGTGGACGAATGTGGCGATGGATTTGAGGGTGTAAAAGCTATCGCCCTACACAAACCTGACCTAATATTTTTGGATGTTCAAATGCCTAAAATAAATGGATTTGAAATGTTGGAATTGTTAGACCATTCACCGGCGGTAATATTTACCACTGCCTTTGACGAATATGCCATCAAAGCATTTGATACCCACGCCATTGATTATTTGTTAAAACCATTTAGTAAAACACGCTTAGAAAAAGCCATCAGAAAATTCATAGACACAAAAGTTGGTCAGGAAACCCGTGACAAAACGATGAAAACGGTAGAAGACTTCTCCCCTTCCCCAGCACAAAGTCAACGCGTGGTAGTTAGAATTGGTGGCAAAATCAAAATTATACCCATCCAGGAAATCAATTACCTCGAAGCCGATGACGACTATGTAAAAATCCATACCAACGAAGGGTTCTTTCTAAAAAACAAAACCATGGCCTTTTTTGAAAAGGTATTAGACGGACAACAATTCGTGAGGGTGCACCGCTCCTTTATCCTTCAAATTCAACTCATTACCAGAATTGAACCGTATGAAAAAGACGGTCATCTTGCCATCTTAAAAACGGGTCAAAAAATTCCGGTAAGTAAGTCAGGTTACCCTAAATTGAAGGCGGTATTGGGGTTGTAAAAAAGTTATCTACGAATAAAACCACAGAAAACAGCCCATTTTTACCTTAAATTTCTAATTATACCAAACAACACTATTTTCCAACTCTTTTTTATTTTTAAAGAGCATAGAAATTTTAGCGTCTAATAAATAAGCTTTAGGACAAATTAAAAATTCAATTTTATTTTCTTTAATAAATTCAACTTTTGCAGCTAATCCTGACAAATGGGTTTGTTGAATAAAATTATAAAGGTCATTGTATTCTATATAAGACCTGATATTTTCTTTATAAGGATGATTGGTGATATCAATATCAACCATACTTAAATCCACCATTTTTAAATTTGAATTAATTATTGAAGCATCCATACAAGGACCTGAAAATGAAGGATTAATAGTAAAAACATTTTCATAATCGACTAAATTCTTTATAAAAGCACCTCTACTTCTATTTTTAAACAAATACTCTTTTTCATTTAAAAAAGATATTTTTTGATAAGGCATATATTTGTTATAGTTTAACAAAACCAAAGATATCAAAACAAGCAAACTAACTTTATAATCTATCAATGAAAGTAAATACACCAATCCAACACAAAAAATTATGGGCGATAAATTGGAAAAAATTTGAACAGCATCTAATTGTAAATGAATCAATGCCCAACCCAATAGAGAGGCAAGAATAGCACTCGATAATATTACTACCATTGAGCTATGTACTTTCAAGAGTGTCAGTGTTTTTTGTTTGTTTAAAACATAAAAAAGCAATATGAATGGGATGACGAATATAAATATTCTTATCACTGTACCTCCTATAATGTTAATTGCTGTTTTAATAAAAGCCAAGTCAATTTGGGGTACAATTTCATTTTGATAGTGATTAAATTGGTAGTAAAACTTAAAAAACAGTAGCCCTAAAAAAACAACGAATATTGAACTCCAATTGATAGTTTTATTGATACTTATCTTTAATAAAAAAGAAGTACATAAAACTCCTGCTACAGAAAAAATTGTAGACCCGTAAATAATTGGAAACAATGCTAACACAATCAAAAATTGATTGATTCCAAAATTTCTGTACACAACCAAAGCAATGAGCACCATAAAGTATAAAACTGACAATTTCTGATAATTCCATGCAGTTTCTGCAAAAATACTTGCATCACCTAAAAAAGGAATTTCACTATATACCTGAGAAATATAAAATAATTGTATCGTCAAAATGGAAGCTGCAAAAATTATAGCGGATTTATTATTGACATTATTTTTTATCAACAGGTATGTCAAACAACAACAAAATCCATATATAATAGGATAGATAATTAGCATCAATGTAGCATATACATTCATCCCAAATTCAGCAAAAAAAGCTGATAGCCATAATTCAAAATAATGATAAGGAGTGGGCATTGCCAATGAAGACATATGAATAGATTCAATACCATAATCTTTTAAAAAAACTGCCACTTTTGCATAAAACAAATAATCGCCGTGTGGGACTTTAAGATATTCTCCAGAACCTTGGTATAAGTACATACACTTTACAATAAAAATACTATTGACCACTAATAATATTTTACCCAATACCACCAATTCATATTTGCCAATAACAAATCTTACTTTAAGATGACCTATATTTCGATATAGACACCACAATAATATTGGTATAATAAATACAAAAATCGTATTCATTCCTGTCTTATAACAACTGTAACCAACGACCAGAAGGAATAAATATAAAACCATATTTAGCAGAAAAACCACGGCAGGATTTATCTTTTCCTTAAATCCAAGATGAGGAAGTAAAGCTATAGTTATAAAAAAGAAATTTAGGAAGGCAAATGACTTAAGAAATATCATAGGTAATTTTATTAAATTCTACTTTAAAATTAACATTTGAGCAATGATAATAAATATTACAAATTTCAATTCATTTACAGCTACTTAAATAATTGGCGTTTCAATAAACACATTATTTTTTAGCAATCATCACATATCCAAAAGGAAAATTTTTGGCTGTTTTAGTGCTAATATTCCTTCCCCATTTGGTTTGAACAAATAACCATGTCATTTTTTGAAGTGCCATAGCCAAATATTTCCCAACCACAGGCACATTTTTAACCAACTTTGCGGTGATATCCGTTAAGATTTCAGGAGCTCCGCCATAAGGTTTTAATTCAATAACTGTATAACCACAATCTTCAGCCATAGACCTAAGCGCATATTGCGTGTACCTGAAATAGTCAAATGGATGTTCATGCAACCAATAAAAGAAGGGTACATTCATCAACAAAACACCATCTTTTTGTAAAACCCTATAGGTTTCATGCAATAAAATTTCAGGTTTTCGGATGTGTTCCAATACGTCTGAAAGGATAATGGCATTGAATGTATTGCTTTCTATTTCAAGGTTTTGGTTTAAATCCTGTTCAAAATCTAAGAAAGAATTTTCATGCATAGGTTCTCCCCAGTCGACGCAAGTAATTTCCTGAGCATAATTTTTATACACACAATATAACGGAGCCATACCACAACCCAAATCAAGCAATTTACCAGAAACGTACTTTGGAATATTGGTATAATAAAATGCAGCTATGATATCAGTAACAAGTCTGGAAGAAACTGTTATCTGTTTGGTATTACGAGAACCCTTTAAGCTATTTTGCCCAGAATGTATTTACTGGAAGTCCAAATGGAAATTTTTTAGATCTTAAATATGAAGTTTTCTCAAAATGAATCTTCTTATTTTAAGAAAAAAACCAGTTTTAGGATCCATGTATTTTATTGGCAAATTAGGTCTTAATACAATTGATTGGTAATCAGGTTTGTCATAAAATAAGGCATAAGAATTCAAACTTTCAATAAATAATCCATTAGAATAAAAATTATCTACCAACAAATTAGTATGTAATGGTTGGTCAATTACTTGTAAAAGCTCTGGCCTATTTCTAATAATCCACTCCAAAGCCCTTGGATCAGGAATATTAATTAAAACAGCAGAATTTTCATGGATATGTTTAGCTATTTTTGCAAATAGGTTTTTATGTTGTTCAATAGGGATATGTTCCAATACATCGGGCAAAACTACAATGTCAAACTTTTCAGGTCGCTCAAAATCAGACATATCTGAAACCATAAACTCCATGTTGGGTTTATTTTTATATATCTCCTTTGCAATTTCTATACTTTTAGGACTTATATCAACTGCAAGTATTTTACCCGTTGTAATCTGAGAAGCAATAAAATAAGTAAAGGTTCCTACGCCACACCCTATTTCTAATATTTTTGAATTAGGATTTAAGCCTAATTTTTTAATATTATTAAAAATAGAGAGGTGTCTAACATTTATACCAACATTTTGTTGCCTCGATGCATATTCATCGTAATAGGAGGAAACTTTTTCCCTTACATTCAGTTCAGACATAATTTCACTAATTTATCAAAGATTCTACTAAAGCTACCAATTCTTTTTTTCTTCTTGCAACCGGAAAATTATTCGCAATTCTCTCCGATGCTTTTTTACTCAACAAAACTTTATTGGCTTGTACAGCCGTTTTGCATATTTCAGTCAATTGAACAACATCTTTTTTGGGAAGTATAAATCCTACATCATCAATTATGAAAGGAATTGAAAATACTGCTGATCCAA
>CALPQG020000214.1 GCA_943325655.2 Bifidobacterium breve
ACTTTCGCACTCTCGTGCTCAGTTATAAAGGAGAAGGGCTCCTCATTCCGCTTTAATTTCAAGGTTTTAGTGCTTTTTACTTGCTAACTCTTTAAATAAGTTGAAATGTATGTTAAATGTGCAAGTCCCTCTCCTTTGGAGAGGGATTTAGGGTGAGGCTTTGAATTGTAATCTACTGCGCTATTTATATAGCAATTATTAAAACAACCAAACTTTAGAACAGAGCCATTTATTTTTATGTGTTTGCCCTGAATCCTAGCTGTTTTTACTTTCAATATTCAGCATTTTTCAATAACTTTGAAAATTACGCCCAAAACATACTTCATGGAATTGAATCACCTAACCGCTATTTCTCCTATTGACGGAAGATATAGAAATCAAGTAAATATATTAGCTCCTTTTTACGCCGAAATCGGCTTAATTAAATACAGGGTTCAAATTGAAATAGAATATTTTATAGCACTTTGTGAATTGCCTTTGCCTCAGTTGGCTGATTTTAACAAAGCACTTTATCCTCAACTTCGCGCTTTGTACCAAAATTTTTCTGAAGCCGACGCGCTTTGGATCAAAGACAAAGAAAAAATTACCAACCACGAGGTGAAAGCGGTGGAGTATTTTATCAAAGATGGTTTTGATAAATTAGCACTTAACAAATACAAAGAGTTTATTCACTTTGGTTTAACTTCTCAAGACATCAACAATACTGCTATTCCATTACTTTTAAAGGACAGTATTCAACAAGTCATTGTTCCTAAAATTGAAGAAGTAATTGCTTGTCTGGAGGCAAATGCGGAAGCGTTTAAAGACGTTCCGATGTTGGCCAAAACTCATGGACAACCTGCTTCTCCAACACGTTTGGGTAAGGAATTAAAAGTATTTGTAGAACGTTTACAAGTGCAATTGGCACATGTCAATGCTACGGCATTTTCAGCAAAGTTTGGTGGTGCTACAGGAAATTTCAATGCTCATTTTGTTGCTTATCCAAGCATTGACTGGGTAGGTTTTGCAAACAGTTTGGTAAACAATGTGTTGGGATTGAATAGGAGTCAGTACACGACTCAAATTGAGCACTATGACAATTTAGCGGCTTTGTTTGATGCTTTCAAAAGAATCAATACCATTTTGATTGACCTTGACAGAGATATCTGGCAATACATTTCAATGGGTTATTTTAAACAAAAAATCAAAGCCGGAGAAATTGGTTCTTCAGCGATGCCTCATAAAGTGAATCCGATAGATTTTGAAAACTCTGAAGGAAACCTTGGAATGGCCAACGCTTTGTTTGAACATTTGGCTGCCAAATTACCTATTTCAAGGTTACAACGTGACCTTACGGATTCTACGGTTTTGAGAAATGTTGGTGTTCCGATGGCACATACTTACATTGCTTTGTTGTCATTACTCAAAGGATTGAATAAATTAGAACTTAACGTGCAGGCTATCAATGCTGATTTGGAAGAAAATTGGGCGGTAGTTGCGGAAGGAATTCAGACGGTATTGAGAAGGGAATTTTATCCTGAGCCTTATGAAAGATTGAAAGATTTGACACGTAAAAATGACAAAATTACTTCGGTGACCATCAAAGAATTTATTGATGGTTTGGACGTAAGCGAGTCTATCAAAATAGAACTAAGAGCCATTACTCCCTACAGTTATACCGGGATCTGTTATTAGTACTTGTTGGTGATCAGTTATCAGTTTAGTATAATACTAAACTGGTAACCGATAAACTGAAAACTAAAAAAACGATGACAAAATCACTTAAGATATTTTTATCAGGATTTGTTTGCCTCGGTTTGTCTATCGTGTTGGTTTTGTACCTTGATTTTTTGCCAAGTACTCCCAATTATGCCTACCATACCAAAACGGTATCGCATAAAGTAAATGCTCAGCTAAAGTATATTAAAAATCAAGCTTCCAAACTCAAGCAAAAAATCAACGAGTCGGAGTACATCAACTTTACTTTTATTGTAGAAAAATTTAAATACCCATATTTTATTTTTGAAGATGGGAAACTCCTTTTTTGGTCTGACAATAAAGTTTTTCCAAGTTATTCGAGCATCAGTGGTATTTACAAATACAAATTCATTACCCTCAAAAATGACAAATACCTGGTTTGTAGGTACCAGTTTATTTCCAATAGGGGAAAGTCGTATGAAGTTTTTTTTATGATCAATCTCTATAGCCATTATGAGATTGAAAATGAATACCTTAAAAGTAAACTGAACGAAGATTTCTTCGCGCATTACCAGGTGCACCTGAGTGATTATGGTACGGAAGGCAAATACAATATTTTTGCTGAAACAGGAGAATATTTGTTCTCCATAGAATATGATGAAACCAAAAAGAATGACAGTGCACTTTGGTTGGCCGTGACGTTTATTTTGATGGTTTCAGGGATAAGTTTGATTATTTTGTTCATTTACAACAAGGTGATTTCCCTTCAGAAAATAGAAAAATATGAGTCTGCCTTTTTGCTGATTTTATGTTCTGTGGTTTCTATGAGGGCCATCATGTTGTATTTTGAAATGCCTTTTTTTCTGGTCGATTGGGATATTTTTAATTCTAAGTTTTATGCTTCATCTGTCATTTCTCCATCGGTAGGAGACTTGTTTATCAATCAGTTGTGTGTGTTTTTTGTGTTGCTCTATTTCTTTACCCATTATAAAAAAACGAACTATTCGTTCAAATTGGAAAAGCTTAACAGCAAGTGGAAGTTGGTGGTGGCTTTTGTGTTGCTACTGCTTTCTACGTTTAGTTTATACCTGGTTTTTGATGTTACCAAATCTATCTTTCAACATGCTAAGGAGGTATTGGACATTTCCAAAGACATAGAATTCAATTTGTTTAAATTGCTGTTTATCCTCATTTTTATATGCTTGTCTTTGTCTTACTTTATTGTAAACCAGATTATTGGCAGGCTGTTTTTGAAAGTAAACAAACACTATTCGTTGTTGTATTTTTGTGTGCTGCTGTTAATTGTAATGCTTGCGAGTAGTTTGTTGGGATACCTTTATTTGAAATCGAGTGTGTTGTTGTCTTTGCTGTCGGTGGTATATATTGGCGTTATAGTCTATTTTAAATTGCCCAAAACCATCAAGTTTTTCAGGTACAAAACCTACCTCTATTTTTTCTTGTCGGCCTTTGTTTGTGCCATTACGGGTGCTATTGCCGTGTATGAAGTGGACAGTTTGAGGACCGTAAATGACAAAGAAAAATTTAGCAACAGTTTGTTGATTGAAAATGATTTTCAGGGAGAATATTTATTGAATGAAATCACAGAAAAAATCAACAATGACGGTACGATAAAAAACCTGTTTGACAACCAGATTTCTAATAAATCACTTATTGAACAAAAAGTAAGAAGGGTTTATTTGAATAACTATTTTGACAAATATGATATCGACATTCATTTGTACAATGACCATGGAATTAGACTTTTACAAACGAGTAATGAGTCGTACCGTCAGGTAAAATCAAAATACAATCAAACTGCCAACAAAACACAATACGAGAATTTATTCTACATCAATGAATCCAGAAAGAATGTAACGAGCAAATATGTGAGTTGTATTGAGATGAACAAAGATGGAATCATTGTTGGCTATATTTTGATAGAATTGAAACTCAAAAAATTGATTCCCAACTCTGTGTATCCCGAATTGTTGGTGGACAGCAGGTTTGAACAGGAAACGCCTCGCAGCTACAGTTATGCCATTTACAGAGACAATAAAATGCTGTATTCTTATGGCGATTACAACTATACCGATTTCTTTAAATCAATGGCTTATGCCAACCAGGAGCAGGGAAACAGTGAATTCAGCTACAATGCATTTGACCATTTGATCATTTCTGCCAGTGGCAATAAATTGATTGTCATTTCATCACCTGAATACAGGTTTTTCAACTTGTTTTCTAATTTTTCATTTTTGTTGATGGTATTGATGTTTACCATTTTGTTGGCCATTGTGAGTTACAGTGCCTATTTCAATTATACCGAAAAACTTCAGCTCAACTTTTCCGCTAAAATTCAAATTTACCTGAACTTCTCTTTTTTCTTACCCTTACTCATTGTCAGTGTGGCTACTTTAGGGATTATCAGTGCCGATTATAAAGCCTATATCAATGATAACTTTGTGCAAAAAGCAAAACGTGTAAGGGTAAATATTGCTGATATTTTGGATCAATACAACAACAGAACCATCTCCAAAGAATTGCTGAATTCTTCCCTAATAGAGCTGGCAAAGTATTCAGAATCAGATGTTAATATTTTTGATGTCTATGGGAAGTTGATTGCAACCAGCCAACCATTAATTTACCAATCAGGTTTAAATTCCGGTTTGATGAATCCTGAAGCCTACTCCAAAATTGTGGAGTTAAAAGGGCGTGTGATGATGATCAAGGAAAATATTGGTACCCTCAATTACAATGCGGTTTATACGGTAATCAAATCTCCTGAAACAGGTGAAGTGAGTGGCGTGTTGAGTATTCCCTATTTCCATTCTAAAACGGATTTGGAAAAACATTTGATTGAAGTGTTGAACACAATCATTGATATTTTCATGGTGGTATTTATCTTCTTTTTAATACTCTCCTTCATCACCTCCAGGATTTTAACGGATCCGTTTACGCTCATTACCCAAAAAATTAAAAAGATCAGTTTCAGCTATGAAAATGAGCCCTTGAGCTGGAATTCCAAAGATGAAATTGGTTTGTTGGTGGGAGAATACAATAAAATGTTGTTGAAATTGGTAGAGAGTAAACGCATTCTGTCACAAACCGAAAAGGAATCGGCCTGGAGAGAAATGGCACAACAAGTGGCCCATGAAATCAAGAATCCATTAACGCCCATGAAGTTGTCTATCCAGCATTTGCAACGTGCCATGGCTGACAACAGGGAAGATTTGAACCAGTTGATGGGCCGTTCATTACAAAATTTATTGATTCAGGTAGACACCCTGAGTGATATTGCGACATCCTTTTCTACTTTTGCAAAAATGCCGGTGCCAAAAAATGAGGCATTTGAAATTGGCGCATTGCTCAAGCAAACGGTAGAGTTTTATAATAATATAGAAAGGGGTTTCGTTAAATTGGAACAACCTACTTCCTCATTTATGGTGCTTTGTGATGGTCATTTGATGGGCCGTATCATTTCCAATTTAATATTAAATGCATTACAATCTGTGCCCAATGATCGTGAACCTCATGTTTACGTGAGACTTTCGGTGATTGATGGTAAAGTATTGATTGAGGTGAATGACAATGGTTTGGGGATTCCTGAAGCGATTCGGGAGAAAGTATTTATTCCGAATTTCAGTACCAAATATGGTGGTTCTGGAATTGGTTTGGCGGTGGCC
>CALPQG020000215.1 GCA_943325655.2 Bifidobacterium breve
CAAATCCTTGCTTTAGAAATGGATGCGTATGTAGGGATGAACCAAGCGGATGAAAGTGCTATTCCTCTAGCGACATTAAGTTTAACAGATGTAGATGCAAAACGCAATAACCAGTTAGAGGTATTGAAAATAGAGTCCACCAAAGCACTGATCCGAAATAGCAAGGCAGGAAAATGCGGGTATATCAGCAAGGAAAAATTAGCGCAATTGTTTCCAGTTGATTTTAAGTAGGGAAGTGCTCGCAAAACAATAAATTTTGAATTTTGAATTTTGAATTTTGAATTTTGAATTTTGAATTTTAAATTAAATCAGGCTTTAATTGAATTGTTATGGGTAATATATTGGGCTTGCTGAAAAACTCAAAAAAAATAAATTTTTAATTTTAGCCATGCCAGGCTTTTGTATCCAATATTTTCCAGCATATAAGATTTCAAATCATTCACCTCCAACTTCTCACAAAAAAGACCATAAAAAAAGCCTCCCACAAAGTAGGAGGCTTTTTACCAAAAGCGATTAAGATTATATTTTTGCTAGTTTTTCAACCACCGCTTTGAAAGCAAGTGGATTATTCGCTGCTAAATCAGCCAATACTTTTCTATCTAACTCAATACCTGCTACTTTCAAAGCACCAATAAATTTAGAATATGACCAACCATATTCTCTCACGGCTGCGTTAATTCTTTGAATCCATAACGCACGGAATTCTCTTTTCTTGTTTTTTCTGTCTCTGTAAGCGTATTGTAAACCTTTTTCATAGGTATTTTTCGCTACTGTCCACACATTACCTCTAGCACCAAAGTATCCTCTGGTTTCTTTCAGTATTCTTTTTCTTCTTTTTCTTGACGCAACACTATTGACCGAACGTGGCATATTTTAATTGTTTTTGACTATTGGCGATTCGCCCTCCAGCGGATACTTAAAACCAACAATCGGGTTTAATAATTTATTAACCTCTACAGATTAAATGAACAACAACTGTTTAACTCTTGGTAAATCTGCTTTACTCACAAGACCAGCTTTAGTAAGATTTCTCTTTCTTTTAGTTGACATTTTAGTAAGAATGTGGCTTTTGAAAGCGTGTTTTCTTTTAATTTGACCTGAACCAGTTACCTTAAATCTCTTTTTGGCACCTGAATTAGTTTTTACTTTTGGCATTTCTTTACTGTTATTAAAACCGTGATTTATTTTTTAATCGCTTTTGGTGCTACGTAAAGGATCATTCTTTTACCTTCCAGGGCTGGCATTTGTTCAATTTTACCGAAATCAGTTAACTGCTCTGCAAAACGAAGTAACAATGCTTCTCCTCTTTCTTTGTATACAATAGAACGTCCAACAAAATGAACATACGCTTTCACTTTTGATCCTTCTTTCAGGAAGTTAATGGCATGTTTCAACTTAAATTCAAAATCATGGTCATCGGTATTTGGTCCAAAACGGATTTCTTTAACGATGATTTTATGTGCTTTTGCTTTAAGTTCTTTTTGCTTTTTCTTTTGTTCGTATTTAAACTTAGAATAATCAACTACCTTACAAACAGGCGGTTCAGCATTTGGAGAAATCTCCACCAAATCCAATCCTTGCGCCTTAGCAATCGTGATTGCTTCTTGTACAGGATATACTCCAATAGTAACGTTCTCACCCACCAGACGAACGGTAGCTGACCTGATTCTTTCGTTAACTTTGTACGGTTCCTCAACTTTACCTCTGTTGGGAACAAATGGCCTAGGCTTATTAATGACTAAATAATTTTAAATTAAACAAATTTGAATTGCGAATGTAGCATTTTTATTTTGTAAAACAAAAATATGAACATTACTTATTGCGACGATTATACTTTGATGGCATTGTTTACTTCTTTTTCAAAAATTTCCTTAAATTCTTGAATAGTAAGTGTTCCCAGATCGCCTTCGCCATGTTTTCGTACAGAGATTTTTTGCTCCCCTTCTTCCTTTTCACCTATAATGATCATATAAGGGACTTTTTTCATTTCTGCATCCCTGATTTTTCTGCCAATTTTTTCATCTCTATGGTCCAGATAACCAACGATATTGTTTTCTTCGAAAAAGCTATACACTTCTTGTGCATAGTCTTGGTATTTTTCTGAAATTGGCAATACCGCAATTTGTTCTGGAGACAACCAAAGTGGGAAATTACCGCCACAATGTTCAATCAATACCGCAATAAAGCGTTCCATAGATCCAAATGGGGCACGGTGAATCATTACCGGTCTGTGTTTGGCATTGTCGGCTCCGATGTATTCCAATTGGAAACGTTCAGGAAGTTGGTAATCTACTTGTATGGTTCCCAATTGCCATTTTCTTCCTATGGCATCTCTCACCATAAAGTCTAGTTTAGGGCCATAAAATGCCGCTTCCCCAAGCTCGGTTACCGTATTCAATCCTTTTGCATTTGCCACTTCTATAATGGCTGCTTCTGCTGAATCCCAATCTTCATCAGCACCGATGTATTTTTGTTTGTTGTTCGGATCACGCAATGAAATTTGGGCCGTAAAATCTTCAAAACCCAAGGCGTTGAAAACATACAGTACCAAGTCAATTACTTTTCCGAATTCTGCTTTCACCTGCTCACGCATACAGAAAATGTGGGCATCATCTTGCGTAAAGCCTCGAACCCTTGTCAATCCGTGCAACTCACCGCTTTGTTCATAACGGTAAACGGTACCGAATTCTGCCAAACGCAATGGCAAGTCTTTGTATGAACGTGGTTTAACTTTATATATCTCACAGTGGTGAGGGCAGTTCATTGGTTTCAGGAAAAATTCTTCTCCTTCATGTGGTGTTTTGATGGATTGGAAAGAATCCGCACCGTACTTTTCATAGTGACCAGAAGTTACATACAAGTCTTTGTGTGCTATATGTGGGGTAACTACCTGTAAATAACCAGCTTTAAGTTGTGCTTTTCTTAAGAAGTTTTCCAACCTGTCGCGCAACATGGCACCTTTGGGTAACCAAAGCGGAAGGCCTTGTCCTACTTTTTCAGAGAAAGCAAACAGTTCTAATTCTTTGCCCAGTTTACGGTGGTCGCGTTTTTTTGCTTCCTCCAACATGGTCAAGTAGTCTGTTAAATCTTTTTGTTTAGGGAATGAAACACCGTAAATACGGGTCAGTTGTTTGTTTTTTTCATCACCTCTCCAATAGGCACCAGCAACGCTCATCAACTTCACGGCTTTGATAAAACCAGTATCAGGTATATGCGGGCCACGACATAAGTCTGTGAATTGTCCTTGGGTATAAAAAGTGATGGATCCATCGGCCAGGTCTTTTAACAGGTCTAGTTTGTACTCATCACCTTTGGTTGTGAAATAAGCAATGGCATCGGCTTTAGAAACTTCTTTTCTTTGGTACTCATTTTTGAGACGGGCAAGCTCAATCATTTTATCTTCAATGGCTTTAAAGTCATCCGATGAAAATGCTTTTTCTCCTAAATCAATATCGTAATAGAAACCTGTTTCAATGGCTGGGCCAATTCCAAATTTTACATTTGGGTATAAAGCTTCCATAGCTTCTGCAAAAAGGTGTGCTGTAGAATGCCAAAAAGTTGCTTTCCCATCAAGGTCGTTCCAGGTAAGCAATTGTAAGGTTGAGTCAGAATCAATCGACCTGTTCGATTCAATCACTTTACCATTTACTTTTGAAGCCAATACGTTACGTGCTAAACCTTCGCTGATACTCAATGCCACTTCGTGACTTGTAACTCCTTTTGGAAATGCTTTTACAGTGCCATCAGGAAGAGTAATGTTGATCATTTTATATTTGTTTTTAAATTTTATAGTCTAGAGTACAGCGTATAGAGTACAGCGTTTGTAATTGTTGTTTGAAAATGGTGTGCATTATCAAATAATAAATTTATTCCCTATAATTTAGTACTATCTACTCAGTACTCTTTACCCTGTACTCTGTACTCTGTACTCTGTACTCTGTACTTAATTGATGCTGTCCGTCCTTACTTTCGCTACACTGTCCTGAACGAGGTGCAATTTAGCTCTAATTTTATTTAAATGATGAATGGCATCGTGATTTGACGTATCTTTTCTTACCACATCTTCAAGTAATCGCAGTGCATATTCGTTTTTTCCTGTATACCAGTAACACAATCCGAGGTAATAATTGGCTTGGGGTATTTCATCGGTATACTTCACAACTTTTTGAAAGTAAGGTTCTGCGGCAACATAATTACCAACATCCATGTACCATAAGCCCAATTTGTATTCTGCCCAATACATTCCTGGATCTAAATCTACAGCCATTTGGTACAGTACTTTGGCGCTGTCTTTTAAGCCCATATTCTCAAAAATACTTCCTTTTCTAAAATGCAGTTGCGCATTGGTCGGGTTATAGCTCAGTCCCTGTAAAATATAGTTCATGGCAACTTTATTGTCTTTTTGAGCTTCATAAATCGTGGCCAGTTCGGCGTATATTTCAGGTACATCGCGTCTTTTTTGGGAAGCAATAATGAAATTGTTAATAGCCCTATTCGTGTCTTTCATTTGGGCGTAAATTTGTCCTTTTAACAAATACACTTTAAAGTCAGTAGGCAATAAATGTTGTGCCCGGTTAATTTTATCTAGGGCCACCCTGAAATTATTGAGGTGTAAATATACTTCACCTCGCAATAAATTGAGCTCAAAATCGTCTTCAAAAAGGTTTTCAACGGCTTGAAGCGCCACCAAAGCTTTTTCATAATCCTGTAAACTGATCAGTATTTTGGCTTTTAGGATATAAAAATCTGCGACTTCTGCATCGGCTTCTATGGCTTTTGAGATGTCGATATACGCTTTTTCAAAATCCTGGAATTTATAATACAGTTGTGCTCTTTTGTATAATAGCTCTTCATTATCTGGATCATTAAAAAGTGCGTCATCTAGTAACTTGAGCTCTATTTGGGTATAATCCTTTTGTGGATCAGGGATATACCTGATGGTATCGTCTTGCCTGACTTCGCAGGAAAATAGGACGGTTAAAAGGATGATGTATAGCAATTTTAATTTCAACCTATTAAGTGTTACTGGTTAATTGGTGCTCAATTTAGGGAATTATAATTTACATTCATCAAGTTATAATGTAAACTGGGCTGAAAATTTTAATCCCCATCGGTTTATTTTATACCCAAGTTGTTGCTCGTCATTATAAGTGAGTCGGTGAAGTACTTCAATCCTTAAGAATTTAAATATATTTTCTATGCCGTAACCCGCTTCCCAGTAAGGTGTATTGGTCAAATGATGGAATTGAGGGTTAAATTCGCCACCAACCATGATGTTTTCATTGGCACTTTTCACGCCACCCCAAAGCACTGTGGTGGTCAATACCTCTCTCCATTTTAATTTATTGAGCA
>CALPQG020000216.1 GCA_943325655.2 Bifidobacterium breve
CTGTCGAAATAGTTAAGAGCCAAACTAAACGTCCAACCAAATTTTAATTGTCAAATTTCAGTAAAAGTCAACTGTGTTAAATTGTCGTCTTTCTGTTTAATGTGCGGCTTTCTATAGTTGCAGGTAACGAATATGTATACACAAGTTTATCTAAAACTTATGTATATATCTCGTATGTGATTGCGTACTTTTCAATATTACTCATAAATTCTCAAATATCCAATTGGTCCAAAGGCGAAACTATTTGGTCAAAACCCTTGGTAGTAACGTGGGTATAAATCTCCGTGGTTTTGGAACTCGCATGGCCCAATAGCGTTTGAATGTAACGCAAATCGGTGCCAGCTTCTAATAAGTGTGTTGCAAAACTATGCCTCAAGGTATGTACGGTTGCTTTTTTCTGTATGCCCGATAGTTTTAAGGCTGTCCTGAAAATTGCCTGAATACTACCTACCGAATATTGCCCTCCATTTTGACCTTCGAATAACCAAACTTTAGGCTTAAATGCTTTGAAATACAAGCGCAAATTAAGCAACGTTTTCTTGGCCAGAAGGGTGTATCGGTCTTTCTTACCTTTACCTTCGGTGATTTTTATTTGCATCCTATTGCTATCAATGTCGCAAATTTTCAAATTGGTAGCCTCGCTAATCCTTAATCCGCAGGAATAAATGGTCATTAAAATTACTTTGTGTTTCAAATTCTCAATTTTTGAAAACAAAAGCACCACTTCTTCTACACTCAACACGGTTGGTAAGGTATGTTCAACATTGGGGCGTTCCAAAAAATAAAACTTTCTTTGACCACCCAATACCCGTTCATAATAAAATTTTATGGCATTTATTGCCTGATTCTGATACGAACTCGACATCTTCCTTTCTATTACCAAATAGCGTACATAAGCAATAATCAGATGCTCATCAATTTTATCGATTTCATGCGAGGCATAAAAATTAATAAATTCTTCAAAATGTCCCTTATACGTCTTAATGGTGTTTTTACTGTACCTCAACTCAGTTAACTTCAAGATAAATTCTTCAGGAACAGGCCTGTAATTCACAATGTCATAAGGCGTAATCTTTGGTTTTTTATCCTCTATGATGGCTTCTTCTTGTACAATAGCATTCAATTGTAACCTCTCCATGTGTTGTAATAAAGTAGTCATTATCTGTTCGGAAAAAGGTATTGTCCACCATTTGTTTTTGCTATCCCAACTGTGAAAAGGAAATGTTTTGATAACTTTTGATAGTTCAATATGATAGCTGAAAATTAATTTTACTCTCCCAGTTATTGTTTTAATAAGTAATACTTCATTTTTATGAATGACTATTGCTTGCTTTGCGGCATCACTAGTTGCAATATCATCATGAATTTGTAAGTGCGTAATTCTTTCTTTAAAATATTCTTTGATAATATCAAGATTACCAGGATAGTGAGGTATAATCCAGGCAAACAATTTGTGGTCCCACCTGCTATAACGTATACTAGTTAAAAACTTGGTATCGACAGCATTTTTAGGCAATTTTACAATTATTCTTTTTGCAATTACTTCAATTGCTACGCCATGTTTAGAAAATTCATTGGAGGTAATGGGAACAAAATTAAGGGTTGTCTCTTTGAGCAATAATGGATTGTTTGATACTTCCATTGATCTTGCAGCATTATCATATTTCAACGCAGGAAACAATAGTAGTAATTGGCTAAAAGCTTGTTTCGAATATGGAATATGCCAAGACTTCAGTGTCTTACTCCACTGAGCGTCATCAATTTGTTTAATTACAGCTTGAATTGCCTGGTTGTAAGGAAAATCCACCTTAATACGATTTTCCCCATTATGAGAAATTTTGGAAGCATACATAAAATAATAAGTTTAAAATTTGAGTATACAGTCCAAATAAGAACAGTATGCTTGGTAGGTAAAAACAAAATGTTTAAAAAATCCCAAAGCCCAATTGCTAACAATGGGCCTTAGGGAAGTTCTTAATCAATGTAACGCACGTTATATTTCGTCAGTAAAAATTACATAAACTTGGCTACCAGTTCAGCCAAATCCATCACGGCAATGCTGGCTTCTTTTTCTTTGTTTTTTACGCCGTCGCTCATCATGGTCATACAAAATGGACACGCAGTAGCGATGGTGGTCGCTCCCGTTTCTATGGCTTCTTCAGTACGTTCCACATTGATGTCTTTGTTGCCTTTTTCGGGTTCTTTGAACATTTGTCCACCTCCTGCACCACAGCATAAACCTTTGGATTTTGACCTTTTCATTTCTACCAAAGAAATGTCTAAGGCTTCAAGTACTTCCCTTGGGGCATCGTAAATATTATTGGCCCTGCCCAAATAACAAGAATCGTGGTAAGTGATTTTTTTGCCTTTAAATTCTCCACCACCCTGTAAATTTATTTTGCCTTGGTTCAGCAATTCCTGCAGCAATTCGGAATGGTGAATCACTTCATAATTGCCTCCAAGTATAGGATATTCATTTTTGATGGTATTGAAACAATGCGGACAAGCCGTCACGATTTTTTTGATGCCATAACCGTTCAGCACTTCAATATTACTCATGGCCTGCATCTGAAACAAAAAGTCATTTCCAGCCCTTCTCGCCGGGTCTCCGGTACAGCTTTCTTCCGTACCCAAAACGGCAAAGCTCATTCCTACTTTATCCAATATTTTACAAATCGCCAAAGTCACACTTTTGTACCTGTCATCAAATGAGCCCGCACAACCAACCCAAAAAAGTATTTCCGGTTGTTCCCCTTTTGCAGCAAATGCTGCCATTGTCATGATGTTCATCTTGTGCTAATTTTAAATTTTTGATTTTAAATTTTAATTCTCCCTTTCAATTGGTTTCAGGTGAAAATTTAGCATTATTTTTACTAAACACTAAACACCCAACACTCATCACTATTCCTCTTTCTTTGCCCAATTGAACCTCTCCGTCGGAGCAAACTTCCAAGGTGCCATATTGTTTTCCAGGTTCGAAAACATATTATTCCAGGAAGCAGGAGCTTTAGATTCTTCCATGATCATGAACTTTCTTAAATCCATAATGATACTTAATGGATCAATGTTTACCGGGCAGGCATCCACACAAGCGTTACAAGTAGTGCAGGCAAGCAACTCTTCCTGGGAAATGTAGTTGCTGTACAAAGTTTTACCATCGTCTTGGAAACTGCCGTTTTTATCGATATTGGCACCGATTTCTTCCATCCTGTCGCGCGTGTCCATCATGATTTTTCTTGGGGACAACTTTTTACCGGTAATGTTCGCAGGACAAACGGATGAACAGCGCCCACATTCTGTACAAGTATAGGCTTCCATCAATTGTTTCCACGTAAGGTCAGGAACATCTTTTGCCCCAAAACGACCTGCGGGTGCAGCAGCATTTTCGGCTTCTGTCAAGGGTAAGTTCAACATCAGTTTCACTTCTTTGGTTACCTCGGGCATGTTTTTAAATTGTCCGGCAGGTAATAAATTGGAGAAATAGGTATTCGGGAATGCTAGGATAATGTGCAGGTGTTTGGAATAAGGAAGGTAATTGGCAAATGCCAACACGCCCAAAATATGAAACCACCAGGCCCCCCTTTCAATAAAAATCAAACTTCCTGCCGACAAGTGATCTATGAATGGTACCAGATGACTGCTGATTAAAAATGAACCTGTTTGTGTATAATGTCCAAGACCTTTTGCCTGAAGCGATAAGTCTGCCGCATTCATCCATAAAAAAGCGGACATCAATAATATTTCAGCAACCAAAATAATGTTCGCATCAGTTCTTGGAGCAGTGGACATTTCTGAAAACCAAAATCTTTTTATTTTTAAAACATTTCTTCTCACGTAGAATATGACGCAGGCAATAATGATGGTAATGGCGAAAAACTCAAAGATGTTTACCATAAAATGGTAGCTGTTTCCAAGAAATTTGAGTAAAACGCGGTGTGTTCCGAACAAACCATCAATGATTATTTCAAGCATTTCAATATTTACAATCAAAAAACCCAGGTATACAAACAAGTGCAACAAGGCAACCAATGGACGGTCGAACATCTTCTGTTGACCGAAGGCAATGAATATCATTTTTTTAAACCTTTCTCCTTGATTACCTGTGGTTTCGAAGGCTTTTCCGAGGTTAATATTTCGCCTAATTTTAACAATATTATTAAAAACAAAGTACGCTGCAACCGCCAAACAGGCGAAGAATATCATTGAAGAAACCATAACTTCTGAATTTATGTATAAATTATTTTCGAATTTATTTTAAATTATCTGCATTTACTATTGTATAAGTAAACTTTATTCCTACATTTGCAATCCCAAGTCGGTGATGTAGCTCAGTCGGTAGAGCAAAGGACTGAAAATCCTTGTGTCGATGGTTCGATTCCATTCATCACCACTTTTAAAATCCTGAACCCATAAAGTTCAGGATTTTTTTGTTTTGTTTTAACCTGTACGCAGGTGTTAAGATATGGTTATAAAAAAAGAAATGGCTTAAGATATTTAAATCTTAAGCCATTTTTTTTATATTTTAGTAATACCAATCTTATGAATTAAAATACCCGTTACCGTACACGGAATGTTTTTTGATATTAAGCCTTACTAAAGGGTAGATGATTGCTAAAATTAGCACTATAAAGGACAGGGGGAGTATCCAGTCAAAGTCTCGGGTGGCGCTTACCTGGTCTTGGTAATTGATCACCAACAAGGCAAACAGAAACAAGGCACTCAACAAATTGATCAAGCCAGAAAATACCATCACCCAGTTTTTAAGTAATGCCCTCACCACCAATACTTTTTCAGTAGTTTCGGTCCAGAAGGCTGCATTGGGAATTAACAACAGGCTTTTAGGTAATTTGTTAAGCGTTGCCCCTAAAACGGTCATTACAATGTTGATAAGACTCACAAATCCAATAACATAGTAAAACGCAACTTCTTTGGTAAGGTAAATGTCTTCAGTACCATACACATGTTTGTTGAGCTTTATGTCCACAATTTGAGGCCAGTAGAAATAAGCGGCGAAAAGCGTTGCAAAAAACAACAACAAGGACAAGAACCAAAAGAATTTCACGAATCTACTAATAACCACCATGTTGTTTATCTTTTTTAAAGGCTAAGGAATTTTAGAAATCAAAATTAAGAAGTATTCTTCAGTCATCATACTAATTTATTGATTTTTAACGGCAAGGGCCCATTGGTAACTCAATGGGATCAGGGCAAACGCATTAAAATAATTAGAATAAAAAATTCAATATAAAAAGCCTCATCCCAACGCTCGTAACCTTCGCACTCTCGTGCTCGCTTATAAAGGAAAAGGGCTTTAAATCCCGATGAAATCATCATTATTTTTTTAAAACGAA
>CALPQG020000217.1 GCA_943325655.2 Bifidobacterium breve
CAAAAAGCATTGTCCTCGGTAAACCATACCAAAGAGATTTTGTCTATCCCCACCAACTATACCGTGGAAGTAATTCCTTCAGGCTGTTGCGGCATGGCGGGTTCATTTGGTTACGAAAAAGAACATTACGACCTGAGCATGAAAGTGGGAGAACTGGTATTGTTCCCGGCAGTGCGTTTCGCTGGCGACGCCATCATTGCCGCGCCAGGCACAAGTTGTCGTCACCAAATCAAAGACGGTACTGGAAAGGTGGCACAGCATCCGGTGGAGGTGTTGTGGGAGGCGCTGGTGTAGGCACAAAAATTAAGAGTTTAGCGTAAGGCTGCATCTAATAGGTGTAGCCTTTGTTTATTTAAAACAAAAAGAATTGTTTAAAGAAACCATAGAAGAAGTACTTCCATATTTACAAGTATATCAAGGCAATTTAGGGGCTGCTGAAAAAGTGGTATATTCTCATTAATCTTTACTTTTTACAAATATTTATAACTTTTTTCGGTTTATGTAGGGCCTGCTGAAAAAGCATTAACATTATAATTAACAGTGATTTATGATTAAAAATAGATTTTAAAGTGCAAACAAATCATGCGCAACCTTTGAATTGTCTTGCGTACGACCTTTTAAAAAATGCGTTATCCCTATATTCTCGGGATTAATCCATGAAGCGTTTAAAAAGTCAAATGCACGGATATTTGGAGATTTAATATCAAAACCCATGCACTTTCATATTAAAACTACATGTATTCTACTGTAATTTAAAGCTTTTAAATTTTTCAGGAGGCTCCCAATAACCGGTTAAATTCAATCTTCATCAATCCAATATAGGGCTAGTTTTAATACTTCATTATACTTTCAATAATTTAACGCTAGTTTAAATCTAATTTATTTTTTAAATCCCGCTACTTCCTCACAAACACCAAGGTTATTTTATTGAAATCCGCAGCAGCATTAATCACTTTTCTGAAATTTTCAAAAATGCTTAATGGATAAATGACTCTTTTGTAATATTCAACCACTGAAATTTTAACCACATTGCCTTCTATTTTGTAGGTAGAGGTAAATGCCATGGTTCTTTCTCCCTTGTCTTCATAAAACACATCCATGTTCAGGTCCAACAAGTTGGTTACCTGGTAACCCTCAGGAATGGTGATGTTTATTTCGCGGTCATAGCCATGGTTGTGGATGTTTTCTACTTCTTGTTGGCGCTTGGTGTCCTGGTACAATTCAGACTGTCGGCCTATCAATTCGCCTACTTTAAACATGTATTTTGAACCTGCCTTTTCAACCACTGCATTTGATTCCAAATCAGCTTTGATTTCAAGTGGTTTTAAAGGCGTATTTCCCGTCATGTCATAATTTAAAATTTCCAAATTATACACTTTACCATCTTCTGCTGATGATTTTACAAGGCTTTCACCCAACTCTTTTTTCTTTTCATCCGTTAATAAATTGATATAAGGTTGCAAGGAAACCACCGTATGTCCCGACATGGTGGTTTTGTATTTGATGTTTACTCCTTCAAAATCTGGCTTAAACTTCACCTCCAGGTAATGGTTATGAAAACTTAATTTGTAATCTGAGGCAGGGATAAACTTGATAATATCCACTGCAAGTGTCTTTTTCCCTGTTGCTACGGGATTGATGTACATGCCATAGTTGGCACTCCAAAAATGTGGAAAGAAAGGATAGCGGTATTCAAATTCGTAAGGAGCAATGTATTTGTCCAAAGATTCAAAATAGATCAGGTAATTGTCTAAGAAACCAAGGTATTCAAACTTAGGATCAAATTTTTCTTCGTTCCTGTCAGAGGTAATAACAAGTTGATGTTTGATTCCGGCTTTGGTAAACGCAGCCACCATTAACCTCAACATGCCAAATTTGCTGGCTACTTTTTTACTGATAATGGTTTCAACAATATACCCTTGTTTGTCAACATTGTCATTGATAAGGATATTGTTTTTGATGTAATTTTCAATCAAAATAACCTTTTCTTCTTCTGTTTTCGCATTGGCTACCCCGATGGTTTTGAGCAATTTGTCGACAGGTTTTAAGGATTTTTCGTTTTCCCAATAATAAACCTTGTCATAAATAGATTGTGCTTCATCTGACCACCTGAACAATTTGTTTTTGACATTGGCATCCAGTTTATAATTGATGCACATTTTATTGGCATTGTATGTACTGAATTCTTCTTTGTGCAGGGCAGGAATTTCATTCACTTTTACGGTTAAATAATTCTTTTCCGTTTTCGTACTGTCAATGTTTGAAAGGGCATTAGGAAATCCATTGTAAGATTTGCTGACAAAAATCAGGTTAATAGGACTAATCAGTTCAAAATCAACATTACGCGTGATGATTCCTGATTGAAATACTTCCCTGCTGTAAAAAGTTGGTGTGGAATGAAGGATATAAAAATATTCTATTTCGCAATTCTTTTCAGCACCTTCAATCGCAAATATTTTATAGGCTCCAGCATTTTCAAGGTTGTCAACTTCTTTGATATTTGCTTTGTTGAGGGCAATAATTTTCCCTTCCTGGGTAATCACGCGAACTTTAAGCTCAATGATCTCAATAACATCGTGCATGGGAATGTACACTTTATTGAAACTTTGCAATGCCTGGTCTGAATTGACCCTAATAATTTTATGGATCAAATTATAACATTCGGGTACACCGGCTGCATTGTAAACATATTCAAAGCCTCTTTTGTCTTTTAAAATAATGGCTTGCTCTTGTTCGTCCTGAGAAGAGATTGTACTTACTCTCCTACTTTCTGTCCAGTTGTAACCTTCGTATTCAAATGTTTTTGCAATACCAAATAGGCTGTGAAGGCTCACGATGAAGCACAACAAAAAAGATTTTTTTAACATGAAATTTAAATTTATGTGGTATACAATAGGAATTATTTTTTGAGCACTACAACTTCTTTGTAGGCTTTACTCAGCGCTGAAACCATTTCATTCCAGGCTTTAAAAGCTGGTTTTTCAACTAGCAAAGTATTGATAGTAATCCGCCTGGATAATGTAATGGTATTGTTTTTAACCGTATAATTGATGCTGAATCCGAACAGGTCATTTTGATAGGTTACATTTTCAGGTACATAGTTCAGTTGGTATCCCACAGGAATTTCCATTACAACGATAAACTTGTCGTTATATTTGTAATCTCTCTCCACAGGCAGTTGACGTGTCGCGGTGTCGAGTTGAGCATGCTGTAAATGTTTGTCTAAATTCAGGTTAATGTAGATTTCATTTTGAATTTTTTTTGCATAATCTTCCACTTTAAAGGCATACTCCATCTGCAATGGTTTGTCTCGGTCAGCAAGGTCTTTGATGGCGTAATTTTCAAGGAAAAATTTATTATTTCCTTTCTCTAAATAACCGACCAAAATTTCTTTTTCTTTGATGGCATTTTTTGCAATCAGCGGATGTACCAAATCGAGCTTCGAATAGCCATCCAACACTACTTTTCCTTTTCCAAAAACAGTATTTCCCAAAATAGAAATGGCGATAGAATCGTATCGTGCATTTTTTTCAGGAGCAATTTCGGGTACAATTTCTTTGTTAAAATCTTTGTCATTGACCGCCATAAGACACTGTTTGCCCTGAATCATGTCTGTGGGAAATCCATAACGGGTGTATATTCCTGTGGCATCCAAATATACATAAGCGCCATTTATTTTTGCCGTGGCAATCATGTGGTTGGCAGAACTAGGAGATGGGTTTTTATCGAATGTATAGGGAATATGTCTCGAACCAATCCATGTTAAATAGGCAGGTATGTTGGCGTATTTGAGCATGAAGGTAAGAATGCTCGCCATGTCTTTACAGTCACCATAGCGTTTTTGAAATACTGCACTTGCTTCTCTCGGAATAAATCCTCCATAACCATCTTCAAAAGCAATGTACCTGATGTGGTCCTGTACCCAATAAAATATATTTTTGGTTTTAGTGGCGTCATCCTTGAGTCCATAAGTCAATGAATCGACCACTTTTTGGATGGCAGGATCATCCTTCAAATTGACATCTTTCACAAAGCTGTTTAAGAAATCATAGAGTACAGGTACATTCGACAAATACCTTTTTTGTTGTCCCTTGATTTCGGCTTCATCTACATAAATGATGATATGAGGCGCATAATACCGGATATTTGGGCTCCCATTTTCTATGCGGAAACCTTTAAGGTTTTTGGCTTTCCATTGGTAAGTAATTATATTTCCTTTTTTGGTTTCAGTAAATTCCAGTTGGTTTTTATCCATCCCAAATACTTCGTACTTGATTTTGATTTTAGATGAAAAAGTTACCTGGTATTCGGATTCGATGACACCGATGTGTTCCGCAAAAAAATAGGCATTCAGAAAACGAGGTTCTCGAATGGTTTCTTTGTATTTTAAAATGCTCTTTGAGCCTTCCTTAATATTGGGAAATACGAAATTGATGCTTTTACTGTCGTCAAAAAAGATGCTGCCACCCATATCATTTTGGGTATTGAAATGCGTGACTTTGGTGGTTTCAAACTTTCCTTTGGCATTGGTACTTAAAGTTTTTGCTTCAATATCACTGATCTCAACAAACTTGGATTCATAGATAGTTTTTTCGGCAAATATATTGGAGTTGTCACTGAGGTGTAGCATTTCAGCATAATTGTCAGCGGTTACAATGACGCTGTCGTGGACAATATCTATGGCAATAGATTCGCTTTTTTTAAGGTAAATCGCCAATTCCCCTTTATGCACTTTTTTAATTTCCTCCAATGTAGGGGAGTTTTGGGCTTTTAAAGGCCTAAATATTACCGTGCTCCAGAAGGTAATCGCGACAAATAAATATTTAAAAACAGCAGTATTGCGCATTCAGCATTGAATTTTATTCCCAACAATCTAAATCCTTTTCAAGAACCAATAGTTCGATTCCTGAAGAATTTACCAAGGTACATATTTTACAAAATTTTGACTATTTTTTGGTGTGCCTTTTTGTGGGGATGTTGATAAATGGTAATATAACGGTAATTAAAAGGGTTACACCGCACTGTCATGTTTACCGATAAGATTTTATTTGCAATCTGTGGTAGATTTTTTTTCGCTATGACGCAGAGATTCTGAAGAATTTTTTGAATCAATTATACAATAGTAATTTTAATTCTTTTATAATGGCTAAATTCAAGTAGTATTAAGTATCAATACTTCGTTAAAAACTACGCAGCAATAGTGCCATATAAAGCAAGCTGTTGTGCTAGTTGTATATTTTTAGGCTTGTTAGGGTTAATGCCGAATAGCTCAAAAAATTGATGCAATAGTAACTTATTGTGATTCATTGTTTTAACATCAGACATAGAAAATG
>CALPQG020000218.1 GCA_943325655.2 Bifidobacterium breve
AAGAATACGCAACAAAACGCTTTAAGTTGTTTTGCCATAAGGCTGAAAAATTACCAATCAACAAGGTCAGCGCAATCACAATATAGTATATTAATTTCCAATCAATGTTGATGGCACTGCTCCAGGAAAACGAGAAATTATTCAATACCTGCCAATAAAATACCATCACAAATATACCAGCTATTTTTGGAGCCGTAGATAAAAAAGCCACCACAGAAATGGGTGCAGCTTCATACACATCTGGCGCCCAAACTTGGTAAGGGGCTGCGGAGACTTTAAAAATCAAGCCCCCAAACGCAAACAAAATCCCGATAAACAACAACTTACTGTTGGCCACAGACAATGATTGTAAAAACTGAAAATCACCATAATATAAACTGCCTGTTAAACCATAAATCAAAGAAATTCCATACAGCATAATCGCTGAAGAAAAAGCACCAAACAACAAATACTTCATTCCGGCTTCAGCTCCTTTTTTATCAAATTTAAATCCTGACATGATATACGAAGCGATTGACACCAATTCCATGGCTATAAACAACATTAATAAATTGGCCGACATCACCATGATAAACAGCCCTAAGGTTGACGCAATTAACAACGCATAAAACTCCGAAGGAATAAGGACATTTTTTTTGATGGCATTGAATACAATTACCAAAAAAGTACAGGACAAAATCATGAGTTTCACCACAGTAATCGGCTTACCGAGCACAATCATGTTCGCAAACAAAGTCTGATTGGTTAAAGTATGGACGTTGTTAATTAATAAATAAGCTACAGCCAAAATTCCAAACAAAGAGGTGGTCTCCAAAATGGCTTTTTTATGGTCGCTTTTGTTAAAGACCAAGTCCATCAGGATTAAAACTAAAAAAAATACACCTAACAATAATTCTGCACCAAAACTGCTCAAATCTTGAGTAATTAACCTTAACTGATTTGACAATTGGTCTATAGAAAACACTTTTATCTTAAGATTTGGTGAAATGATTGTACATTCAATTTGGCATTCAATAATGTTTCTTGCACAAATTCAATTGAAAATGCTGCGGTAGTATCAAAATATAAATGAGGGAAAATTCCAAATACAATGGTAATCAATGACAGAGGAACAAGCATGTACAATTCACGGTTGCTCAAATCGGTCAATGCTTCATTCCATTCATGTCCACCTTTGAGCCAGTATTTTCCAAAATACATTTTTTGAAGCGCCCATAAAAAGTAAGTAGCACCCAACAAAACACCAAATGTGGCAACTATAGCAATCCAATGTGGCAATAAACCATTGATTGACTGGGAATTAAAGGCCCCTAGAAATACAAATATCTCCGCAATAAAACCTGAAAATCCGGGTAAGCCAAGTGCTGCAAAAAAAGCAATCACAGTAAATGTGGTGTATTGAGGCATTTTAGAAGCCAACCCCCTGTAGTCATCAATATTTCTGTTGTGCGTTCGGTCGTACAATACTCCGACGATCACAAACAACATGGTTGAAATTATTCCATGACTAAACTGCTGATATAAAGCGCCATTAACACCTTCAGCGGTCAAAGAAGCTAAGCCCAACAGTACAAATCCCATGTGAGAAACAGAAGAATAGGCAATCATTTTTTTCATATCTTTCATTGCCAAAGCATTGAAAGCACCATAGATAATAGAAATTACTCCAATCACTGCAATGGTTACTGCAAAATGCACGGCACCTTCAGGAAAAATGCCATACGCAAATCGCATAATTCCGTAACCACCTATTTTTAATAATATGCCGGCCAATACCACCGAAATCGCAGTTGGCGCTTCAACGTGTGCATCAGGCAACCAGGTATGAAAAGGTATAGCAGGCAATTTCACCAAAAAACCAATCATCAAAGCGGCAAATGCAATTAACCTTGGAGGAAGTCCGAATAAAGTGAAATTATTCAAATTGCTTAAAATACTTTCTGGAACAATATTTTTGATGTCGGTCATATACCTGGTATCCATGGTATAAACCAAAAGATGTTTCAACTCACCAGACAAATTACCACTTGAAAGCAAGGCTTGAACTTTCATAACCACCTGTTCATCAACCAAATGTATATCATAAACTAAACCTAAATTTAAGGCTGTTTGCACAGGATCAATGGTAGATATTCCTAAAAGAATCATCACGATTAACACAAAAACAGAACCGAACAATGTATATAAAAAGAATTTTATGGACGCATATTCTCTTCTGACACCTCCCCAAATACCAATGAGGAAATACATTGGGAGCAACATAAATTCAAAAAACAAAAAGAATAAAAAGAAATCAAGGGCTAAGAAACAGCCATAAACGGATGCACTCAGGAGTAAATAAAGCGCAAAATATCCCTTGGTTTTCTCTTCAATATGCCAAGAGGCAATGGTACCAATAAACAAAACCAATGAAGCCAACAAAATCATGGAAAAGTTTAATCCATCCACACCCAAAACATATTGAATTGAAAGTGTTCCAAATGACCCCAAACCTAAACGCAACCATTGGTGATGCTCCAGCAATTGAATGGCTGCATTAGAGAAATCTATTTTTGTATACAGTTTTATACTTAATATTACTTCAAGTGTCGCTACAAAAATGGCGACATACTTGATTTTTTTTCGCTGATAATCAGGCAAAAAAAGCGTAACCACAGCAGCAAAAAGGGGCAATAATAGTATAAGTGAAAGCAAGTGCATTCAGATTTGCAATTTATGCATTTTGATGAATTGTAAATTTATGCATTTATGATTTCAAAATGTCAATTTTGTTCAATTAAATAATAAAATTTATTTCACCTAAATAATATATTCCTGACGATGCACCACCGTATGTACCAACCAGCGGTAGTCATCCCCTAAAATTATAATTTTAGGAGATAAAAATACTAGGCAGCAATATCTTCCTGAAACGAATTCCATAGATGCCGATTGCGACTTCAGCTATGGTTTTATTATTTGCCATAATCTTCGTATTTCATTTAATTTTACCACTTTACAATACCAATTTCGACGCTTTTTACAGCAATATTTTAGCTGAAGCACATGGAATGTTGTTTGGTATTTTCTTCATGGGTATCATGATATGCTGGCTAAATCAGCATGCTGAACGAAAGGAAAAAATCAACAAGTTCCTCAATGATACCGATGATTGATGGTATTGGTATTCTGAAGAACCCGCTTATAAAAATGCAGGAAATATCAAAAATTTAAACAGGAAACGCATTTACAAGCTCAATCTCCCCCACTGTTACACGTGAAAAACTACTTTAAACAAAGTTAAATTAGAAAATTCCTATTTTAACTCCAGTGATTGAAGCGACTGTTCACTCATCAGTGCAAAACTTCGTAACACCAAGATTTAACCAGGCAAGTTTGGTCAACGCAAGACGAGATTTTGCCGACTTAGAAGCAGCCCACCTGAGTGGCGCAAACTTAAAAGGATCCTCTCCCATCAGGGCCAATTTTAAATCTTCCAATTTAATCAAAGCCAATTTTGAAAACGCCTTGCTGATGGAAGCCAATTTTGATGATGCTTGCTTGATTGGGTGCAACTTTAAAAATGCAAATTTATCCAAAACATACCTCAAAACTGCTGTTGGATTAACCGTTGAGTAACTTTAAGCATGTAAATCACTGTACAAAGCCAATATTGATTCGGACCTTAAGCTTAAAATTTTAGAAAGAAAACCTGAATTGTTTGGATAATAATCAATTAAAAAATGGCCAGTTTACGCCAAAATGAAATGCCATTTTCATTCCTGGATAATAAGGAGTAACAAAATAAACTTGTTGTCCGAAGTATTGATTGATCTGACTGCCCTTCACCCAAACGGTAGCACTTTTAACTTTTAAATTGATAAAAGCATCCACCACCGTATAAGCTTTGGCAACAAAATTATTTTGAACTACAAACTGCTGTAAGGCAACGGAATAAGCATCGGCTTTATAAGCAGACCTGTAATGAATGTCAACCCCAATTTGAAGCCCTAAATCTTTCTTGAATCTTAACTGGTAATAAATCAGAGATGAAGCATACACTGTTGGTACCCTGTAGGAACGATAATTCACATCACCTGCTGACATAGAATACCTCACTTGGTTGTTGATAAAAAATTTATTCCCAATATTAAAATCTGCAAAAACATCAAATGAAGTGATATTAAACCCTTTGGCTCTATCTTGTTTCACTATGATTTGCTCTCTCCAATGGTTATCTAATTTAGCAGTATCTAAGTAATATACATAATTATTGACTTCGGTATGTGTCAGCGCAAATTCAAACCGTTGCTTCTGCACTGTTTTAAAAATTTTAGCAAAATATGTTTTGGTTTCAATTGGTCTGAATGCATTATTTTGCCAGGCATAACTGTTTGAGGCATATTGAATTTGTTGTAATGTTGGCGAATACCTGGCCTGTGAATATCCTGCCTTAAAAAACTGATTTACAAAGGAAATATTCAAGTTATAATCTTTATTATTAGCCACATTCAATTGATTCATAGTATTTTCTGCTCTTGCAGTTAAAGAAACCTGTTGAATAGCTGAAAATTCTATTTTAGCATTATTGTTAAAATAAAAGTCTGTTTCTGCACCTGCTTTTACAACAGTCATAAATAATTTATCCAATGAATCTGATTTGATAATTTGTTTATACTTATTGTTTTCAAAAATAGAATATGCCCTTAATTTCAATTTATTCAAGTTTGATTTAAGCCCAATGGTATTTACTTTTGAATTAAAATTTGCACGGTAAACAGTTCTTGTTGAATCAATGGAATAATCAGGATACACAAAATCATTGAACATGGTAACCCCTGAACTGGTATTGTTTAGACTTCGGTCATTAAAGCCCACATATTGATTTTGATAAGAAAAGGAGTGAAAAATTGAAACCATATTGTGTGGTAAAATTCCTAATTGGTGGTAATACCTAAAATTTGTCCTGTCATCCATCGTCATTGCACTGTCAGACATTTTCACAGGAGATTCATCATAAGCATCCAAATCTGTTTGGTTAAATTGGACAGAATCAGGCCTAATTCCTCCGGTTTCTCTTACCAAAGTGGAAAACCTTGCATAAGTAGCCAAAGCGGTGTACCTGTTGTTGGCAGTATGAAAAGAGGTGTTGAATCCAAAATCCCATTGGTCAACATTCCTATCGCGCTGCACTTTACGACCAATCTGTTTTACCGAGGTTAATCGATGCACATGCATTCCGACATTCAACAACTTCGAAAAATTACGTGTAAAATCAAAATCCAAGGCATTTTCCCCGGTTCCACCCTGAATATATTTCAATGAAGTGTACGGAGATTTAGC
>CALPQG020000219.1 GCA_943325655.2 Bifidobacterium breve
AAGACACAGACTTAGGAAATATTATTGCTGAAGAAGAACTTGATGAATCTCCAATAATAGATATAGAATCTGGCGATGAAATTGATATTAAACCTCCTGAAATTCGGTATCCGACCCCTACTGAAAAGGCATCAAATTCAAATGAGCCCAATCTTAATAAACTTAAAGTATATGTCAATGGTGTAAATGTGTCAGTTTTAATCAGTACTGAACTGTATTTTGATAAAAATGGCAAACCTATTACAACAAGTTTAAAAGACCATACCAAGGAAATAATCAAAGGTAAATTTGCTTCACTTGACGATTTTTTAAATCAATGGAAAGGTTCTGATAGAAAAGAGGCTATCATTGCTGAACTTGTGGATCAAGGTGTAATGGTCGAAGCATTATATGAGGCTGTTGATAAACAAGTAGATTTATTTGATTTAATCTGTCATATCGCTTACGATACACCTCCACTAACGCGTAAAGAAAGAGCCAATAACGTTATCAAACGCAACTACTTTACTAAGTATGGCGATCAAGCTCGAAAAGTTTTAGAAGCTTTACTAGAAAAATATGCAGACGAAGGGATTGAGAATATTGAAAGCATTAAAGTGTTGCAGGTTAAACCTTTAAGTGATTTTGGTTCAACTGTTGAAATTGTAAATGGCATTTTTGGAAGTAGAGATAAATATCTTCAAGCAATTGCAGAATTAGAAGATGAACTTTATAAAAATATAGGTTAAATGATTGAAAATAATACTATTGAATATAAAAGTTTAAAGAAAATACTAGACGCTCCATCTAAATTAAAAAGTGATGGATTGAGAGATTTAGCTGTTACTTGCGTTGCTTTTGCCAATGTTCAAGGTGGAACAATTGTGATTGGAATTGAAGATAAAGAAAGTTTGCCTCCTGAAGGACAGAAGATTGATATTGCAATCACTAATGAAACAATCACCCGATTACGTTCACTTTGTTTTAATGTTGGTTTAACATTAAATAATATTGAAAAGGTAGAAAATGGTGGTGAGTTTTTTTCTATCAACGTACATCCAACATTAAAATCAATTGCCACTACCGCTGACGGTAAAATTTACATTCGTATTGGTGATCAATCGCAACCTGCAAGAAGTGAAGATATTCTCCGTTTGGCTAATGAAAAAGATGCATTTCAATGGGAGTTACAGGTTAGAGCAACTACAATTGATGAAATACCAGAAGCCAATATTCGTTGGTTTGCTCAAGAAATCAGAAATTCGGACAGGGTTAAACCTGCTGTAAAATCATTCACTGATATAGAAATTATTGAACATTATAACCTTTGCGAAAATGGAAAGATTAATAATTTAGGTATTTTATGGCTAGGTACAGCTGCTCAAAGAAGTAGAATGGCGTATCCAATTACTGTTCAATATTTGGTTTATGACGACCATGAGAGGAAAGTTCGAAAAGAAGACTGGAAAGACTATTCTTTAAACCCTAAAGAGTTATTGTTAGATATTGAAAAACAAGCTATTGAGCTAACTTACTTTGATGAAATTCCAAGTGGACTTTACCGTAATAAAGTAAGACATTACGACGAAAGATTAATTAGAGAATTATTAATCAATGCCATTGCTCACAAAAGCTACACCATTTCAGGTGACATTTTTATTAAAGTATATACTGATAGGTTAGAGATAGTCAATCCTGGTGGTTTACCTTTGGGAATTACTAAAGATAATATTTTACATACGACCCACCGTAGAAACCCACATTTGATTAGAGTACTTCACGATTTAAAATTAATGGAAGGTGAAGGAACTGGTTATAATTTAATTTATGAAATTACCAGTCGTGATGCAAAAGCTTTTCCTATTCCTATTTCGGACTACAATGCTACCTCTGTAACACAGTATTCTAAGATACTCGATGATGAAACACTTACAATCATTGACTTTATTGGCAAAAACTATCAGTTATCGCAAAAAGAATACATTGTAGTGGGTATTGTGGCTCGTCACAAAAAAATATTGGCTACACAATTATCACATGAATTACAACTGACTGAAGAAGACAGAATGCGATCGTATGTTAGTCGCTTACAGGAACTAGCGATACTCGTGACCCGTGGTATTAAAAAGGGAACCGAGTATTTGATTAACCCTAAGCTACTTGCTAATGCGCAACTTAATATTAAACCTTCACTAAAGGTTATCGAGCCTCATCGATTAAAGGCTTTAATAGAAGAGGATTTGAAAATTTATCCTAATAGCAAGATTAGTGAGATTCATAAACGACTTCCAGATATTGTCATAGATGATATTAGAAAAGCAGTTTATGAAATGGTGGAGGCTAATGTATTAGAGGCTAATGGTGGAAATAAAAACCGTACCTACCTTTTGGTAAAAAAAAAATAAACCAGAAATAAAATAAGAAATTAAAAGTGTAAAACTCTTTATTTGAGTGTTTTATATGTGTTTATATAAAAAATAAATTACATTCTAAAAACAAATAAATCAAGTAATGTCTTGATTCTATTCAAAAAGCACCTATCAATTGGCAAAAAAAAATAGAAACAAAAAAGAAAATCGGTATGGTGATTTGAAAGTCGTTGGTTTTCTGAAAAATAGCTATATTTTAATTGAAATAGAGAAAAATGTAGATTGGCATAAAAAAAATAAACAACAATTAAAAATGAAAATAAAAGCATGTAAATTATTAATTTTCAATTACTTGCCTTTATTTATCGGAAAAATAAAAATTATTAAAATAAAATAAAAATAAGCAAGAATAATCAGTCCTTAAGACTACAACAATATATGAGCAACATAGGAGGAGTAATAAAATCAATCAGGGATATATTTAGAAAAGATCCTGGTTTGAGTGGAGATGCGCAACGCATAGAACAGTTGGGATGGATGATTTTCCTGAAATTATTTGACGATAAAGACCAAGAAAAAGAATTATTGGACTTAGTTTACAAATCGCCTATCCCCTCTCATTTACAATGGAGAAATTGGGCGGCAGATGATGAAGGAATTACAGGCGATTCACTTATATTGTTTGTAAACAACGAATTATTCCCCCAATTAAAGAATTTGCCAGTAACCGCTGATAATAGACTGGGGGTGATTATTCGTAATATTTTTGATGGTACTAATAACTATATGAAAAGTGGCACTACTTTTCGCCAAGCCATTAATAAACTCAACGAAATCGACTTTAATAGCAGTAAAGAACACCATGTTTTCAATGCTATTTACGAAGATATACTACAAGGCTTAGCCACTAAAAAAGATACAGGAGAATTCTATACCCCAAGAGCTGTTACGCAGTTTATTGTGGATATGGTAAACCCTCAACTGGGCGAAAAAATTATTGACCCTGCTTGTGGTACAGCAGGATTTTTGGTTTGTGCCATAGACCATTTAGGTACACAGGTAAAAAATATTGCCGACCGCAAAGTACTACAAGAAACTATTTTAGGTACAGAGTTAAAACCCTTACCATATATGTTGAGTGTGGTAAACTTAATTACACACGACATAGAAGTACCACAAATTGAAAATATGGATGCTTTGAGTAGAGAATTAACTTCTATCAAACAAAGCGACCGAGTAGATATTATTGTGGCTAACCCTCCGTTTGGTGGTGTAGTCGGCGATGGTATGGAAACCAATTTTCCATTAAACTACCGTACCAAAGAAAGTGCAGACTTATTTTTGATTCTTTTTATCCAAATGCTTAAAGATGGCGGAAGGGCTGGAATAGTATTGCCTGATGGCAGTTTAACAGGGGAAGGTGTAAAAGCTAGAGTAAGAGAAAAGTTGCTGACTGATTGCAATGTACACACCATTATACGCTTGCCTCAATCTGTATTTGCTCCTTATGCAACAGTAAATACCAACCTTATTTTCTTTCAAAAAGGAAAACCTACTAAAGAAATTTGGTACTACGAACATACTTTACCTGAAGGACAAAAAGCATATAATAAAACCCGACCTATTCGTATTGAGGAGTTTGATAACATCAAAACATGGTGGACAAACAGAACTGAATCTGAAGTAAGCTGGAAAGTATCAATTGACACTGTTAAAGAAAGAGGCTTTGATTTAGATATTAAAAATCCAAATAAGGTGGTAGAAGAAGTGGTTTATGACCGCAAAGCGATTATTAATAAATTAGAAAATAATCAATCTAAAATTTCAGTGATTTTGGAAGAACTAAAATCTTTGATTTAATGAGATACCGATTAGGAGATATTTGTACCATTACAAAAGGTAATATAGGCATCATGAAAGCCATTCCTGGCGAATATGTCATGGTTGCTTTAGGTGAAGCCAATAAAACACATAATGAATACCAGTTTGACACAAAAGCAGTTTTAATTCCTTTAGTATCATCAACAGGACACGGTCATGCAAGTATGAAACGTGTTAAATATCAAGAAGGAAAATTTGCATTAGGTAATATATTGTGTGCAGTAATACCAAAAGATGAAAGCTTAATACTAGCTAAATACCTTCATATATTTCTGCATTGGAATAGAGAAGAGCTTTTGGTTTCACAGATGAAAGGTATGGCAAATGTAAGCTTGTCATTGAATAAAATTGCTGACGTTGAAGTCATTGTTCCAAGTATTGAGAAACAATTTGAAATAGTTGAACTTGAACAAAAGTTAGTTACTAAGGAATTGGAAGCAGATAAGTTATATTCTGACCAACTCACCCAAATACAAAACCTTAACCAAGCCATTTTACAAGAAGCAGTACAAGGCAAATTAGTACCCCAAGACCCAACAGACGAACCTGCAAGCAAATTGCTTGAACGCATAAAAGCAGAAAAAGCAAAACTTGGCAAAAAAGAAAAACCGTTACCACCCATCAAACCAGAAGAAATTCCTTTTGAAATTCCTAAAAGTTGGGTTTGGTGTAGATTGGGGGAGATAGCATACATTACTAGTGGTAGTACTCCATCAAAAGATGCTTTTGTTGAAAATGGTATTCCTTATTTAAAAATGTATAATCTAAGAAGTCAGGAAATAGATTTTCATTATAAACCACAGTATATCAAAGAAGAAGTACATAATGGTCAATTAAAAAGATGTAGAGCTTATCCTGGTGATATATTAATGAATATTGTAGGCCCACCACTTGGGAAAATAGCAATAATTCCAGAAAGTTTACCAGAATGTAATTTCAATCAGGCTGCTGTATTAATTAGACCTTTTGTTAAAGAAATGAATTACTATGTAAATTATTTCTTAAATGAAATGTCTGAAATTAAGGCAATTGAAACAAAAGGGGTAGCTGGTCAAGATAATATTTCGGTCACACA
>CALPQG020000220.1 GCA_943325655.2 Bifidobacterium breve
CTACTTATGTACATGGCAGTAAATTGTTCAGTGAACAAACAGCTGTTTATTGTGCCATTGACGGTGAATTGTTGGGCTATTATGCATTGAGCAATGCTTATAGAACAGGTTTGGAAAACTTGGTAGGTCAACTGAAAAACAAATACAAGTTGTTTGTCCTTTCAGGGGATCATGACCGTGAGATGAAAACTTTGCAGGCGATTTTTGGTGAAAATACACCCATATATTTTAACCAATCACCTCAGGACAAATTGACATTTGTCGCTAATCTTAAACAACAAGGGAACAAAGTGATGATGATTGGCGATGGACTGAACGATGCCGGTGCTTTAAAAATGAGCGATGTTGGGGTT
The DNA here is from genome assembly GCA_943325655.2 of Bifidobacterium breve. Taxonomy (GTDB): domain Bacteria; phylum Bacteroidota; class Bacteroidia; order Cytophagales; family UBA9547; genus CALPQG02. Next base: position 354 of record CALPQG020000220.1, read on the forward strand.
TCTGTTACTGAAAATGTCAGTAATTTTTCTCCTGCCTGCGATGCCATTTTAGATGCTACAGCCTTTGGGAAATTGTATGACTTTATGCAGTTTTCTGTTAAAAGTGTCAACATCATCAAGGCCTGCTATGTCATTTCATTGACTTATAATATGGTTGGCTTGACCATCGCAGTACAAGGACAATTGTCTCCCGTATTTGCCGCGATATTCATGCCTTTGAGTTCAATAACAGTCATGTTATTTACCACATTGACCACGAATTTGATTTGGAAAAATGGTGCAGGGTTTAGGGTTCTCCGTTCAGAGTCAAAACTGTTAACCCCAACCCCAATACACTAAATTTATAAACACATGGAAATCATTATCTTACTTATTGGTATTAGTGTTTTTGTCGCTACTTCCTTTTTGTTGACCTTCATTTGGGCAGTTCGCTCAGGTCAGTATGAAGATGAATATACGCCATCAGTTCGCATGTTATTTGACGGTACAGAAACCAAAAAAGAAAATGAATCTGGGTGAAAGTGTTAACAGTGGAGAGTTTTCAGTGGGATGTTTTCAGTTTAGAGTTTTCAGTTTAGACTTTAAAAAACACTCTTAAATCTCTTCCTCAAACTACTTACCCTAAACTCTGAACTCTAAACTCTGAACTCTAAACTCTCAACCCTAAAATTTAAATTAAAATGTCCATCGAAAGATTCAGTTATGACAATAAGATTGTGAAGTATTTCATTATCGCGTGTGTTATATTTGGTATTGTTGGGATGTCAGTAGGTTTGCTGGCGGCCATACAATTGTATTATCCCCTATTCAATTTTGATATTGCTTATACTTCATTTGGAAGAATTAGGCCTTTGCATACCAATGCAGTAATTTTTGCATTCGTAGGAAACGCCATTTTTGCTGGGGTATATTACTCCATGCAAAGGTTGCTTAAAACCAGGATGTACAGTGATAAGCTGAGCTGGATCAATTTCTGGGGCTGGCAATTAATCATTGTTGCTGCTGCAGTAACGCTGCCTTTGGGGATTACATCTTCAAAAGAATATGCTGAATTAGAATGGCCTATAGATATTGCCATTACGTTGGTGTGGGTAGTGTTTGGCATCAACTTTATCGGAACCATCCTTGTTCGTCGTGAAAAACACATGTATGTAGCGATTTGGTTTTTCCTCGCTACTTTGATTACTGTGGCGGTTTTACACCTTGTCAATTCATTTGCTTTACCGGTTAATTTCTTCAAAAGTTATTCTGCTTATGCAGGGGTACAAGATGCTCTTGTGCAGTGGTGGTATGGTCACAATGCGGTGGCATTTTTCCTGACTACGCCTTATTTGGGTTTGATGTATTACTTCTTACCTAAGGCGGCCGAACGTCCGGTGTATTCTTACAAATTGTCTATTGTACACTTCTGGTCTTTGATCTTTATTTATATCTGGGCTGGACCTCACCACTTGTTATATACGGCATTGCCTGATTGGGCTCAGGCTTTGGGTACAGCATTTTCAATCATGTTAATTGCTCCGTCCTGGGGTGGTATGGTGAATGGTTTGTTGACACTTCGTGGTGCTTGGGACAAAGTGAGGGAAGATGTAGTATTGAAATTTATGGTAGTGGCGGTAACCTGTTACGGGATGGCAACACTTGAAGGACCATTATTGTCTTTGAAAAATATCAATGCCATTGGTCACTATACCGACTGGATCGTTGCTCATGTGCATGTTGGAGCATTGGGATGGAATGGGTTCTTAACTTTCGGGATGTTGTACTGGATGGTGCCAAGAATGTGGAGAACAAAATTGTATTCCAATACCTTGGCCAATACACACTTCTGGTTGGGTACTTTGGGGATTATCTTTTATGCTTTACCCATGTACTGGGCAGGTGTTACCCAAAGTTTGATGTGGAAAGAATTTACACCGGACGGTTTCCTGAAATATCCTAACTTCTTGGAAACGGTAACGCAAATTGTACCGATGTACATTGCCAGGTCAGTTGGTGGTGGTTTGTACTTGATTGGGGTATTTGTAATGACGTACAACTTAATCAAAACTGCTGCTCAGGGGAGTTTCTTGGCGAATGAAGAAGCGGAAGCTCCAGCATTGGAAAAAGCAGCACATGGTAAAGAATTTTGGCATTCCATTTTGGAACGTAAACCATTGTTGATGGCAATATTGGCTACCATTATGATTTCTATTGGGGGATTGATAGAATTGGTGCCTACCTTTTTGGTGAAATCAAATGTGCCTACCATTTCTTCTGTAACCCCTTATACACCATTGGAATTAGAAGGTCGTGATTTGTACATCCGTGAAGGTTGTGTGGGTTGCCATTCTCAAATGGTTCGTCCATTCAGGTCTGAGACCATGCGTTATGGAGATTATTCCAAAGCAGGCGAATTTGTATATGACCGTCCATTTTTATGGGGATCAAAAAGAACAGGACCTGATTTGCACAGGATAGGAGGCAAGTCTCCCGATTCATGGCATTACTTGCACATGTTGGATCCTACGAATACTTCAACAGGATCTATTATGCCTAAATATCCTTGGTTGATTGAGGATGAATTGGACATCTCTCAAACCAAAGCGAAAATTTCTACGCTTCGTCAGTTGGGTGTTCCTTATCCAAAAGGTTATGAAGACAAAGCTTTGGCTGACTTGAATAAACAAGCCGAAACGATTGTTGCTAGCCTTGAAAAAGACAAAATCAAAACCACCAAGGACAAAGAAATCATTGCGATGATTGCTTACCTGCAAAGACTTGGAACAGACATTAAAAAGTGATGAGTTTTTAGTGTTGAGTGTTGATATTTTACTCATCACTCCATCACTAAAGAAGATGGGTATTTAAACACTCATCACTCAACACTAAAAACTAAAAAGACAGGTATTTACTAAATACTCATCATTCAACACTAAACACTAAAAAAGATGTACAAAGAAACATTAAGGTCAATCGAGGGAATACAAATTTACCCTCTTGTATCGCTGGCCATATTTGGGTTGTTTTTTATTAGTCTAATCATTTGGGTTATGCAAGTAGATAAAGCATATATCCATGAAATGAGTAACCTGCCTTTAATCGATGACCAAAGTAGCAATATTAAAAAGAAAGGAGATAGTCATGTGTAAAAGAATAGCATTAAAAGCAATAGGAATGCTGATGGTATTTCCTGCTTCTGTTTGGGCAGCTGAAACAGTGGTGGCAGCAAAGGTGAAAGAGGCTTCTTATTGGCAACCCATCTTGGATATGAAACCAGAAATACTGATTTCAATCATATTGTTGGTGTATGTTACCATACTTACATTGGTAACTACCTATTTGTCAATTTCGGTTATCAGGCATGTATACTATCCTGTAAAACCAGGAGAAAAACATGTAGGTGTATTAGCATCTGCCTGGAATAATATTGATGCAAAATACATTTCAGGGAAATATATGGATGAAACCAGTGAAGGCGGCGTTCGTGAAGGACACGTATATGATGGTATTCAGGAGCTTGACAATTTTATGCCACCTTGGTTGCAAGCCATCATGATTGGTACGGTAATATTTGCAGCGGTGTATTTGATGAATATTTTTGTTTGGGGTGGTATTGATTACCAAAAAGAAGAATATGATCAAGAAATGGTGCAAGCAGAAATTGATGTCAATGCGTATTTGGCGAAAGCGGCTAATAGTATTGATGAAAATTCAGTAAAACTGGTAACCGACAAAGAAGCTATTGAAGCAGGTGCCAAAATATTTGCGTCAACCTGTAAAACATGTCATGGAGCTACTGCCGAAGGGGCTGCCGGCCCAAACCTCAAAGATGATGTATGGATACATGGAGGAAAAGTCAATGAAATCTTTAAAACAGTGAAATACGGTGTAAAAGAAAAAGGAATGCCAACCTGGAAAGAAAAACTACGCCCTATTGAAATTCAAAATGTAGCGGGTTATATATTGAGTTTGAAAAAGTAGTTTATTTAGTTTTGAGTTTTGAATGTTGAGTTTTTAGTAAAAAGCGTTTTATAAAACAACAAAACTGTAAACCGATAACTGACTACTGTAAACTAACTATTTATAGCTATTCAACACTCAACATTCAACACTCAACACTCAAAATATGTCCGATTCCTTCAGAGATTCTCTTACTACTTTAAACGAACAAGGTGAAAGGATGTGGGTTTTTGCGAAAAAACCTACAGGCTATTTTCATAACCTTCGTGTATTGGTCGCAATAGTGTGTCTGACTATTTTTTTTACAATGCCATTTATCAAAGTAAATGGTCATCCATTGGTATTAATCAATGTATTTGAACGCAATTTTATATTTTTTGGGACAGCATTTTGGCCACAGGACTTCAATATTTTGCTCCTGGCTATGCTGTCCTTTTTTGTTTTTATTATCTTATTTACTGCTGTATTTGGAAGGGTATGGTGTGGTTGGACCTGCCCCCAAACGGTTTTTATGGAAATGGTTTTTCGCAAAATTGAATATTGTATAGAAGGCGATTATAGCCAACAGCAAAAGTTGGTAGCGCAAGGCTGGGATGTTGAGAAAATTTACAAAAAGACCTTCAAACAAATCGTGTTTATTGTAGTTTCTCTGGTGGTAAGCCACACCGTTATGGCTTATATTATTGGTGTTGACGGGGTTTGGAAATTGATCAGTGAATCACCGTTAAATGACTTAAGTGGGTTTTTCGGTTTAATGTTTTTTACGACTTTGTTTTATGTGGTATTTGCCCACATGAGGGAAATTGTATGTACTGTAATTTGTCCTTATGGTCGATTACAGGGTGTTTTGATGAACAAAGATACCATTCAGGTGAGTTACGATTATGTTCGTGGAGAGCCTAGAGCAAAGAAAAAAGCAGAAGGGGGGCATGGCGATTGTATTGATTGTAATTTATGCGTTAAAGTTTGCCCTACAGGAA
>CALPQG020000221.1 GCA_943325655.2 Bifidobacterium breve
TGATTGAAAGTTGTAATTTATACCCTTTGAAATTTAAACCCATATTCCAAGAAAAAATTTGGGGTGGCGAAAAGATTAATACAATCTTAAACAAAAATTATTCTCCTTTAAATAATTGTGGAGAGACATGGGAAATTTCTTCTGTGGAAGGAAATATTTCAGAAGTATCTGAAGGAGAATTTAAAGGGGAAAAATTAGATTATTTAATTGAAAAATTTAAAGATCAACTGGTTGGGGAAAATGTTTTTGAAAAATTTGGCAATGCATTGCCTCTTTTAATAAAATTTTTGGATGCAAATGCTGATCTTTCAATTCAGGTACATCCCAACGATGAAATTGCAACCAGAAGACATAAAACATTTGGTAAAACCGAAATGTGGTATGTATTACAAGCAGATGAACATGCAAAAATAAATGTTGGGTTTAACCAAACGTTGACTAAAAATGATTACCTCGAGCATTTAAATAACGGAACCATAACTGATATCTTAAATTACGAATCGGTACAAACTGGCGACGTGTTTTTTTTGCCTGCAGGAAGAATCCATTATATTGGTAAGGGATGTTTAATTGCTGAAATTCAGCAAACATCGGATATTACCTACAGAATATATGATTTTGATAGGGTTGACAAATTTGGTAACAAACGTGAATTACACACTGAACTTGCTTTAGATTGTTTGGATTTTAGTTTGGAAAAAGATTACAAAACCAGTTATACTGAAAAAATCAACAACCCATCTAAATTAATTCACTGCGATTATTTCAACACAAATTTTTTACAAATTAAAAATACAGTCACTCGTAATTATGACAAAATAGACTCATTTGTCATTTATATCGTTGTAGAAGGAAACTTAACAATATCGACAAATAACAGCACAACTGAATCTAAATTAGGCGATTGCATACTCATTCCTGCCTGCTTAAAAGACATAGAATTAAATTCTGAAAATGGTGCAAAATTAATTGAGGTTTGGGTGGATTAAATCAATATATGTCAAAAGAAATTTATATCAATGCTAGATTTTTAACTCAAAAAACTACAGGTGTACAAAGGTTTGCGATTGAAATAGCAAAAATTTTGCACCAATTAAATCCTGCCATAAAATTCATCGCCCCAAAAAATATTATTCACCATGATTTAGCAGAAGAACTTAGCGTAATCAGCTTTGGCTTTTTAAAAGGACACCTTTGGGAACAAATTGAGTTACCTATATACCTGAGTACAAAAGGAAATCCATTGTTAATCAACTTCTGTAATACTGCTCCATTGCTGTACCAAAACAAAATTGTTTCTATTCACGATTTGGCATTTATGGTTAATCCAAAATGGTTTTCTAAAAAATTTGCTACTTTTTACAATTATTTAATCCCTCAAATTGCAAAATCTGCCAAGCATATTATAACAGTGAGTAACAGTTCTAAAAAAGAAATAGAGAACTTAATAGGCATAAACCCAACAAAAATTTCTGTAGTTTATAATGGGATTACTTTTAAATCTTCTACTGAGATTAATCAACCTGAAGCAATAAACAAGACCAATTATTTTCTGACGGTTTCGTCCATAGATCCACGAAAAAACCTTCAAAAATTGATTGAAGCCTTTATTACCTGGAATCCAAAAGATTTAAAACTTGTGGTGATAGGTGGAAAAAACAATAATTTTTCTGAAGCATCCATTACAGCGCACGATTCAATCGTTGCCTTGGGTTACGTTTCTGACCAAGAATTGATTAACTATTACCAGCATGCAATTTGTTTTGTTTATCCCTCTTTGTATGAAGGATTTGGCTTACCGCCCTTAGAAGCACTTGCTTTCGGCACAAATGTAATAGCGTCTGACATTCCAAGTATTAGAGAAGTATGCAATGATAACATTTTACAATATTTTGATCCAAACAATACAGAATCAATTATTGCTGCATTGAGGTTTGCAAGTGAGCATACCTTCACAGAACCAAAACCAATTGATTTTGGAAAGTTCTCCTGGGACAAAGCAGCTAATGCTGTCAATGAAATAATAAAAGTACATAATTAATCTTTTTATGAAAATTGCAATTGTACACGATGAGTTAATGCGTAGAGGCGGGGCCGAACAAGTGGTACTGTGTTTTCATAAAGCTTTTCCAGAAGCCACCATTTATACCATGGCCTACCAACCAGAGGCAACTTATCCTGAATTTAAAAATTGTGCTATAAAAATATCCTGGTACAATAAAATCATAAGCAGTGAAAAACTAATGAAAGCATTATTTTTCCCTGTTGGTGTTTTGGCCATGAAACAGCTTGATGTCACCGGCTATGATGTCGTATTGATGTCGTCTACCTATTGTGCCAAATATGTCAAGATTTCGCCTCAAACTATTGTCATCAATTATTGCCACACTCCTTTTCGTTTGGCCTGGTACCCTGAGTCTTACGCGGAATTTTTAAATGCAAAAGGATTGAAAAAAATCGCATACAATTTTGTTATTGCGATGTTGAAAAAAATAGATTTTAAAGCTGCCCAAAGAACAAACTATTTTATTACCAATGCCAAAGAAGTAGGTTTAAGAATAAAAGATAAATACCAATTTAAAGGAGAGGTTCCGGTTATCAAACCTTCTGCTGCTATTGAAAATTTTTATGTCAGCAAAACAATTAAAGACTATTTTTTGGTAGTATGTAGGTTAGAGTATTACAAGAAAGTTGATTTGGTAATCGCAGCATTTAATGAATTAGGATTACCTTTAATTGTGGTTGGAAAAGGATCAAAAGAACAAGAATTAAAGGCTATGGCCAAAAGTAATATTACCTTCAAACAGGGCTTAAGTGCAACAGAATTAAGCACTTTATATGCTGAATGTAAGGGTTTAGTATTTCCGCAGGAAGAAGATTATGGAATCACTCCTCTGGAAGCAGCAGCATCAGGAAGGCCAGTAATCGCTTTTGGGAAAGGTGGCGTTTGGGAAACAATGATTCCGTATAAAGAGGATGAATCACGCGCTACAGCACTTTTCTTTGATGAACAAACTCCTGAAAGTTTAATTTCGGCCATCAATAAATTTAATACCCTAAACTTTGACCCAATATTTATCCGGAAACATGCAGAATTGTTTAGGTCTGAAGTCTTTATCAACCAAATTAAAAAATTCGTAAACAGTAAGGTAATATAATGCCGATGCTATTTTGCTTTGTATTATCTTTATAACTTATATTCATCCTACTCAATTTAGCAACAGTTAAAGGACCATGATAACACAAAAAAATATTATCCTTGCATTGTGTGTTTTGTTTTTTGTTTCGCTTATTTTTTCTACTCCTTTGAACAATATCTCCATATTTTTAATAGGTGTATTATCTTTTTCAAGATTACAATTTCGAAAAAAAATCACGCTATTGTACAGAGAACCCTCTTTCCTAATTTTTGCTTTTTATGCCTTCATGTGTGTCATGGGCTTAATTTTAACAGAAAACTTAGCTAATGGCATCAAAGTACTTGAAAGAAACGCCTCATTTTTACTGCTACCTTTATTCATTATTGGGAACAAAGATTTAATTTCTAAGGATATTTTTAAAAGTATATTGAATGTGTTTTCATGCATTATCATCCTTATTTCAATTTTGAGTATCCTTAATTGTTATGTCATTACTTCTGGTGCTATAAATGTTGAAATGTTTTATAGGGATAATTTTTTACAATTTACAAAAATGCAACCCATGTATTTTGCATTATACATTTCATTGGCAGGTATTTACGCATGGTACAGCGTTATCGAATACTTAGGAAATAAAAAATGGCTTTTAAGTATAGCAATGTTTGTTGTGGTTGGATTTACGCTCATGGTAAATATTTTACTTGCCACCAGAATGACCATCATCGCCTTAATTATAGCCTTATTTATCATCACCATTTTTAAAACAAAAAAAATAATGCTTGGGGTAGCATTTATTATAATTTGCGGACTTTGTGCTTTTATTGTAATAAAAAATTCTCCAATCCTATATGATAGGTACTATGAAATTTCGGCAACAAAATTTTCTCCTCCACTTGGCATTTATTACAATTCTGTAAACTTAAGAGTGGCGCACTGGAAGTGTTCTTTGGAATTAAGTAAAGAAAACTTCTGGTTTGGGGTAGGTATAGGAGATGTTCAGGACCAATTGAACGTTTGCTATAGGTCTAAAAACTGGAGCCCAATACTATATGAAAACAATTACAATTGCCATTGTCAATATTTTCAAACTTTATTAGGAATGGGAATATTGGGTTTAATAAGTCTTATTACGCTTTTGCTATATCCAATAGTGATTTCATACAAAATTAAAGACTTTATTTCTATTGGCTTTTTTGTCCTTATTATTATCAGCGCATTTACAGAATCCCTTTTTTCAAGCCAAAAAGCCATCGTATTCTTTTCATTTTTTGCAGCATTGTTTGTAGCTTTTTATGAAAACTCAAAATTATCTCCACAAGAATAATAGATGAAGTATTTATTTTACATACTATTTTTTATCCATTACAGTTTATTTGGACAAGTAATCATTGGATTTGATGGCACTGCTTGTGATCCAAAGATTACCAATAACATTTTATTCAGGTTGCTTACCCAGTTGGAATAGCAGCCATGGAAACGTACATTTTGAAATAATGCTCTCAATTTGTCCAAAGAAAGTGGTGTTTTTTTAAATTACACCTTTAATGCTTGCACCTATTACAGATTCTCCTTTTGCTCTTCGGTAAATTTACCTGCACTTAATACCAAAAATTGTTATAATATAGACCAAATTTTATCTGAAAAAATATAGCTAAATCCACATATACTCATTACTTGTTTTTTACATGTTGCCTTAACTATATTGGTAATAAATTCATCAACTTCGTCCAAAGAAGTGAAAAATTTATTGGTAAATTCTCGTTTGTATTTCGCCCACATTTTTTCGGCTGGATTAAGCTCTGGACTATATGGAGGTAGAAAAAGTAAAACAATGTTTTCTGGGATAATTAGTTTTTTAGCTTTATGAAATCTACCATTATCCAATACCATTATTTTGAGTTCTGTTGGATTTTCTTTAGAAAAATCGTTTAAAAATACTTGAAAATTTTCAGCGTTACAATTGGGAAGTATCATTTGAAAATGATCACCAGTTATAGGAGAAAATGCTCCAGAAAGCCAAGTTGATTTAAAAACTTGTTGAAATGTGCAAATCGGTTTAACTCTAATAGCTGTAAGTGATTTACCATTACGGGTAAACAGACCAAAACGTGATTCATCTTGGAAAAA
>CALPQG020000222.1 GCA_943325655.2 Bifidobacterium breve
ATTGCGTTATTGGTAACTATTTTTTGATGCCTTGAATTGATTGCTAACTCGTAACAATCAGAGGTTTGTGCTCGAAGTAAACTTGATATGAGTAAACAGCCGATGATGTTAATGATGAATAAAAAAATGTTAAACCCTTTCATAAAAATAGATTTTAAGTGAATACCATTAAAAGATAAAAATCTGCCTCTCTTATTTTTTTAGACTACAAATGTATTTTACACAAGTAAAAACTAAAATGACAGTATTCAATTGCCTGTATGATTATTATCACTGATCTATTAAGGAAATGTGCGGCTTTTATTGAAAATAGCCGCTCATTTATTTCGAATCAAGTAATTATTCTTCTTCAGCATTCATTAATTTAGACAACAAACTAAAAGCACCTTTGGTCACTATTTTAGCATTAGAAATATCCAGGTCCTGAGGGACAGTAATCGCCGTAAATTCATTTTCTGTAACACCTTTTTGTACTTCAACCCTCGTGAACTGATATCCTTTTTCATCGTTCTGATTCAAAATGAAAATGTAATTTTTACCTTCAGCATTTACGATGGCTTCATTGGGTAATACTTTAGCATTTTCCTCATTGGTTTCAATTTCAGCATCAAGAAACATGCTTGGGATAAGTGTAATGTTTTCATCATTAAAGTGAGCATGCACCCTTACTGTTCTATCCTGATTTATTTTATGGTTGATCAGGTGTATGTGACCTGTATATTCTGTTTGAGGGTTGTTACTTAGTCTTATTTTAACTTTTTGACCTATTTGTACGGCCATGATATCTTTCTCAAATACACTCAATTCGGCATGTAAATGTTTGGTATCTACAATTTCAAACATGATGTCATTTGGGGTAACATACTTTCCAATATTCACATTCACAGTGGTCACGTAACCACTGATGGCAGCTTTAATTTTTACACTGCTATTGATTTTTCCTTCTTCCAATGTCGCCGGATCAATGCCCACCAATTTCAATTTTTCTTCTAAAGCATTGACTATATTTTTAATGTTTTTGTAATCAGTGGTGGTTTGTTGAAAAACTTTTGCAGCGCTGATATTCTCGGCATTTAATTCTTGTTGTCTTTTGAATTCTAAACTCAAATAAGCCAATTTGTTTTTGTTGTCGATATAATCCTGTTGCAATTGAATGAACTCTTGGTTTTCAATTACTGCCAGGATGTCCCCTTTGTGCACATGGGTTCCTTGAAGCAGGCTGGTATATTTTACAAATCCACCCAATGGTGCGGAAACGGAAATTAAGTTTTGAGGAGGTACATCCACCATGCCTGTAACTTTGATGTTTGCACTCATATTTTGAGTTGTAATTTTCCCCAATTGAATGTCCGCCATTTTAAATTGAGCTGGAGATAAATCAACCATAATGGGCGCCGTTGCGTTTGCAGGTTCAGCACTGACTACTTTTTTTTCTGCTGATTTTGTACAGGAAAAGAGGATTATGGTGAATGAAATAAGAAATATGTTTTTCATGATTGAATGATTATTTGTAGGATATATTAATTTTTCAATTTGATTTGCCAACTTATTGACCTGTAATGAATTCAATTTTAATGGCCGCTAAATTGTGTTTTAACAATTGGTCGAGATGGTTGTTTTTAACGCTAAGTACTTTGTTGAGGGCATTTGAATATTCCATGTAATTGATGTCGCCACTTTTATATGATTTTTGTGCACTTTTTAAAATATTGTCTGCCTGGGTTAATGCTTGTTGTTCATAATATAGCAATGCCGTGTTACATTTTTTTAATTCTTGCAGGGCACTAAAATAGTCATTGTTTAATTGTGCATTGTAATTTTTAAGGTTTTGATCAGCTATCTTTTCATGGATTTGAGCAGAAGCAATTTTGGCATTATATGCACTCCACCATATCGGTAATGCAAGTCCAAGGCTAACCCCCTGAAACCTGTCTGTCAAGCCAAAATACCGTTCAGTACCATTGATGTTTTGAATTCCCCTTAATGATTGGTTAAAATATCCTATGCTTAAGTCAGGCATTCTTCTGTTTTTTTCAGTTTTAGTAAATGCGCTGCTCACTAAAATTGATTTTTTAAAATACTCCATGGTTGGGTTTTGAAGTTCAAGGCTTGTGTCGGCAATTGCAAGCATTGTTCGCTTTTCAAATAACAGTGGCGTAGTGGTAATAAGGGTTGTGCTGTTTAACAGCAACTGCAGTTTGGACGACAAAATCTGAATATCAGCTTCATTTTGCAACATTAAGTTCTGATTTTCATGCACCAGCATTTCTGAAGTAGATTTTTCAAGCAAATTACTTTCTCCAGTTTTGTAGCGTAAACCGGCCGCTCTGGCAAAGTTGTAATAGATGCTGTCTTGTTGCTGTAACAAATTGGACTTGTTTAAATGAAATTGCAATTGGTAGTAGAGTTGTTTTACCTGGTACCGCAATTCATTTTTGGTGATTTCAACTTGTTGTAAGGTCAAATCAGCTTTTTGGGTTAAATATTTTTTCTGGTAACCATAAGTAGCTAAGCCTGTAAGACTTTGATTGATGACAAAGTTGTTGTCTTTGTACATAGAGTTGGCCTGACCGTAAGTGAGCGAAAGATTTGTTTTGGGTAAATCTAACGCCGTACCAATTAAACTATGGTCAGCAGCCGCTTGTAAGGAAGTAGATTTAATGTATAAATTGTTTTCCAAAGCTTCGTCAACCATTTGAGCCAAGCTTAAACTTCTTACTTCCTGTCCGTAATTTTCATGCGTACCAATGAAGATACTTATGAACAGCATGACAAGTGTTTTATGTTGAATTTTCATAAGGGATGGATAGTCGGAATAATTTATTGGATTGATTTTTTTGACGTTAAATAGTACAATGCAGGCAAAACTACCAAGGTCAATAATGTGGCTGAAAGCAATCCTCCGATAACGACGGTGGCCAAAGGTTTTTGCACTTCTGCTCCTGAACCATTTGACAAGGCCATTGGTAAAAATCCCAGAGAAGCTACCATTGCGGTCATAATTACCGGACGAAGTCTTGTAGAAGTTCCTTGTCTGATAATTTCTTTGATGTCAATTAGTCCGCTATTTTTTAATTGGTTAAAGTAGGATAGGAGTACGATACCATTCAATACCGCTACTCCAAACAAAGCAATGAAGCCAACCCCGGCAGAAATGCTAAATGGCATTCCTCTTAACCATAAGGCAATAATTCCTCCGATGGCTGAAAGTGGAATGGCTGTGAGAATTAATATACTTTGTTTGAGTGAATGAAAGGTGAAATAGAGCAGTACAAATATCAATAACAAGGCAATTGGAACTGCAATCATCAACCTGTTTTTGGCTTCCAATAGGTTTTCAAAACTTCCTCCATACGTGATGCTATAACCTACAGGCAGTTTCATGCCCGATTCAATTTTACCTTTTACTTCTGTGACAATACTTTCTACATCGCGGTTGCGTACATTAAAACCGACGATGATGCGTCTTTTTGTATTGTCTCTTTGAATTTGGTTTGGACCTTCTTTGAAGCTTACTTCCGCGAGTTGGTTCAAAGGAATTTGTTGTCCAGCCGGTGTGGCAATGAATAAATTTTGAACATCTGTGAGACTTTTGCGATTGGCTTCTTTAAACCTCACTACCATGTCAAATCTTTTTTCACCTTCAAATACTATTCCTGCCACTTTTCCCGAAAAAGCAGTTTGAATCGCATCGTTGATGTCGCTGATATTCAAGCCAAATTGGGCAATTTTTGCCCTGTCAAATTTGATTTCTATTTGCGGTAAACCGGTTACTTTTTCAACATATAAATCTTCTAAGCCATCCACGTTGTGAATGAGTTTGCTGATTTTTTCTGCCTGAATACTTAATTCATCCAAGTCTTCGCCATATACTTTTACCACCACATCTTGACGAGCGCCAGTCATCAGTTCATTGAATCGCATTTGAATGGGTTGCTGAAAACTAAAACTTACCCCAGGGATATCTTCGAGTACTTTACTCATTTTCTCCGCCAGTTCTTCTTTGTTGCTGGCACTTACCCATTCGTCTTTGTCTTTTAGGATAATCATCAAATCGCAGGCTTCAACAGGCATTGGGTCAGTAGGGATTTCAGAACTCCCGATTTTGGCGACTATTTTTTTGATTTCGGGAAATTTCTTCATCAACAATTGTCCTGATTTTAAGGATGCATCTATGGTTTCAGAAAGCGAACTTCCTGTCATCACCCTGGTTTCTACTGCAAAATCTCCTTCGTCTAAGGAAGGTAAAAATTCTCCTCCCATGGTGCTGAATATTCCCAAGCTTATGAAGAAAAAAACTACCACAGTACCTACAATATACCGAGGATGTTGCATTGTTTTTTCAATGATTGGCGTGTAATACAGCTGTATTTTCGCCATCATTCGGTCAGAGAATGTTGGTTTCAAAGAAATTTGTTTGCTTAAAAATAGGGCAGAAGCCATAGGAACGTAAGTCAAAGACAAAATGAATGCTCCTAAAATGGCGAAGATAACTGTTTGTGCCATAGGGGTAAACATTTTTCCTTCAACTCCTGAAAGTGCCAATATCGGTAAGTAAACAATCAGGATTATGATTTCTCCAAAGGTAGCTGAGCTTCTAATTTTCGAAGCAGAAGAATATACCTCATCGTTCATTTCTTCTTGGGTCATTCGGGTAGCTTTCCCCAACCTGCTTTGCATAATATGGTGCATGGTTGCTTCCACAATGATTACAGCACCATCTACAATTAAGCCAAAATCTATGGCTCCCAAACTCATTAAGTTGCCCGAAACACCAAAGACATTCATCAAAGAAATGGCAAAAAGCATGGCCAATGGAATCACGGAAGCCACTACCAAGCCAGCACGGAAATTACCCAGCATTACTACCAAAACAAAAATAACAATCAGTGCACCTTCAATCAGGTTTTTTGAAACGGTTCCAATGGCATTGTCTACCAGTTTGGTTCTGTCCAAAAATGGCTCAATGATGATTCCTTCAGGCAATGTTTTTTTGATACTTTCAATCCGTTCTTTTACGGCCTTAATTACTTTAGAAGAATTCTCATCTTTCAGCATCATTACTATGGCACCAACAACTTCTCCTTCGCCATTATAGGTCATTGCGCCATACCTCACCGCATGACCAATATGTACTTCTGCAATATTTTTGACCAATATGGGCTGACCATTGTCACTTATTTTGACTACTATATTTTCAATATCAGCAATAGAGCCAATCAAACCTTCGGACCTGATGAAATAG
>CALPQG020000223.1 GCA_943325655.2 Bifidobacterium breve
CAATTGCAGCCATTCGGGGTGAAGGAACAAGCAACGATTATCTTCCTGCCGAAATTCCGGCTTTGCCTTCTTTTCGATTACAAAGGGCAGTTTCTTCGACCATTAAAAAACACGAAAGGGATTATTTTACAGGTACCGTTTACACCACCAACAGGCGCGTGTGGGAACATGACGATAAGTTTAAGGAATACCTGGTTGCTATCAAAGCGATGGC
Source organism: Bifidobacterium breve (assembly GCA_943325655.2). Lineage (GTDB taxonomy): Bacteria > Bacteroidota > Bacteroidia > Cytophagales > UBA9547 > CALPQG02. Next base: position 215 of record CALPQG020000223.1, read on the forward strand.
CATAGACATGGAAACCGCTACGATTTTTGTGGTTGGTTTTGCCAACAGCATTCCTCATGGAGCCTTGTTGTTGGTATCCGACAATCCTATGACCCCTGAAGGCGTGAAAACTTCTGCCAATGACCAGGCCGTTACCAAGGTATTTGCCCAACAACACTTAAAAATCGGGATTGACTCATTGGCCGAACTTCGTGACTCTGGAGAATCAGTAAAACACTTGGTGTTTGAATAGAAAATATATAATAAGAATCTTTTGAGTGAAATACAATATGCTAATTGTATAATTGAACGCAGATTGAACGGATTGAGCGGGTTTTCGCAGATTTTACTTTTTAATCTGCGAAAATCCGCTCAATCTGCAAAATCCGTGTGCCATAATTCCCTGCAATTTGCTGGGAATTATTAGTTTCACCCAACAGGCTTATAAGAGTATCGAGCAAAGCCTGAGGCTTAAAAAAACAACTGTTTCCACGTACCTTTCATGTAATTGTATTTTAAGGTACTGGGTAAAGCTTTGAAAAAATACTTGTTCAATTCTACCGCAAAAGAAGGTTGCATATAACAATTGATGGTGCAACCTTCGCACTTTTCATAACGGCCTTCCTGTTGAATCAAGGCTGAAATTTTGTCACTTTTGTACAAGTCAAACAATTGGTTGTTGATCTCAAATTCTTCTAATCCCAAATGGTAACAAGGCAATACCAGCCTGTTTTCAGGAGAGATGACAATGGTGCTACTCGCCGCTTTACAGATGGGTTTCTGAATGTGGTTTCCGCCATCTTTTCGGAGCGCAATAAAAGCTTCGTTGAGGTATACTCCCGGCTTTTTCCCCCAGGTCAACAATTCATTTAACTGCGTTTCATTCAATTGATTTTCAGTAGCCAAACCATTGTATTCAAATACAGGATTCAGGATTAAAATCAGGTTGTTGGGCTGGCAAATTTCGTTGTAAATCTTAGCTATTTCTGCAAGGTTATGGTCAAAAACAGTGAAAATAATATCCGGTCTTTCGCCCAAGCTTCTGGCAATTTTGATGGATTCCATGACAAAATCAAAACAAGCTACATTGCGTCCTTTGTCATGAATTTCTTTGGATGCCGAATCGAGTGAAAAATGCAACATGTCGATTTTCCCTTTGAGCTTTTCGGCCATTTTAGGATACAATAAACCGTTGCTGGTTACCGTGGTAATGAATTTGTAAGACTTTGCCAAGGTCAATAATTCTGGAAGCGCCTGGTGTAAAAGAGGTTCTCCTCCGGTGAAATCAATGACTTTGACACCGAGTTGTTTCAAATCCCTGAAGTTATTTTCAGCATCTTCCAAGGTGATATACGGAGATGGTTTCTCCCAAATATCACAAAACCCACAACTCGCATTGCAACGGTAGGTGACATAGTAATTGCATAAAATGGGATGTGAAATAAGTCTCGGCATGGATTGTTTATTGAACTATAGCTTTGTATTTCCAGCTGTCTAAACTTTAGTTTTTTTGTCCAGTTTATGCAAAGGCGAATCTGTTGAATAAGGCACTTTGCTAGATGGAACAACCTTGGAAGCTTTTTCCAAATGAACTTCCTGGTCGTCAAAGAAAATATGTGCCTTGAAAGCTTTGAGCACCTGGTCTTTGGTGATTCCTCCCATAAAAAAAGCTTCGTCCACATACACGTCCCATTCTCTCAAAGTTTTGATCACGCGTTCATGTGCCGGTCCGCTGCGGGCAGTAACGATGGCCAGTCGGATGGGTGGTTTTTGGGTATGCTGACTGATTTGTTTTTGGAGTTTGGACAATATTTTCAACAACTTGGCAAATGGACCCTCCAATAATGGCACGTTGGCATTGGCTTGTTCGTGGTCGTGAAAACTTGGTAAACCCTGTGTTTTATAAATGAATTCTGATTCTTCAGAGAAGATTACCGCATCGGCATCAAAAGCAATTCTGAGCGTGTCGAGGTCTGGTTCAAAATCTTCCGGATGGCCATAGATGGTCGCTGCTGCACAAGCTTTAGCATCAATGGCTGCCTGTACATCTTTTTCGTCTTTGGTTAAAAATAAGTCAACATTAAAGGCGTCCAGGTAAGGGGAAAGTTGGTTTCCGCCAGCAAAGGCAGCACGGCTAATGTCTAATTGGTATTGTTGAATGCTGTTTAAAACCCGCAAACCTGTATCTGGCGAATTGCGCGACATGATGATGACCTCTACCAAGCGCTCTTCGGCAAAACGGTTTAACTTCAAGAGCGATTCTACCAAGTGAAAAGCGGTACCTTTTTTAAGGATATTGTTTTCATTTTTAAGTTGAAAAGCACGGTATTCATCAATTCCTTTGTTGTGGAAAATCATGTTTTCTTCTTCCAAATCAAACAATGCACGAGAAGAAATACCGATTACTAAAGTGTTGGAGAAATCTATAGCCATTTTATTTGTTTAAGTTATGCAAGGTAAAGAAAAAAGGCTTGAAAATTATTGAAGTTACTTAAACATGATTCCTGCAATTTTATAATCTTCATCGAATAGTACTTGAATGAAATTTTTATTTTGATATTTTTAAAACTCAGCGCTATTATTTCTAAATCTTGATTTAGATTCAAATTGATCAATCTGTTATATCTTTAATTCAAATGGGGCTTTTTTGGGTATATGTAAAACTGCCATTTTGTTTCTTTTGCTTAGTATTATTTTTCTCATCTGTTCAAAAAATCTATACTATTTCCCAGTAGCCTCCTTTAGATGGCCCAGAGTGTTTGATGATGCCTTTGTTTTTTAGGCTATCAAAGTGCTTTTGTGCTGCGGAGTCGTTTATGTTAAGTTTTTCTGCTACTTCTCTGTATGAAATAGGAGGGTTGGCTTTAATGATATCCAATACTGCCATCAGTTTTTCGGAAAGGGGAGGGATGTTTTTTGCACCACCTTTTGCACCACCTTTTGCACCACCTTTCGCACCACCTTTTTTGTCTGTTCTTGTTTGCATTTCGCGTGAGAATGTGACGGCAAAAAAGTCATTGAAGTGAAATTCGGCTTCGGGCAAATGTGCTTCAAGTAATAGCGCTTTAATTCTATTTACACCTGTACCCAATTTTTCAATTAAACCTACCCTGAATAGTAAATCAGAGATAATTGGGTTGCGAGATAGGCTGTATTTTCCAAAATCTTTTTCTGATAATCCGGCAGGTAATCCTCCTGGATTAGAAATGATTACTTTGTCTGTGAAAATCTCAATCAACACCCTGGCTCCAGTTACCAAATAGTCGCGGTGTGCTACGGCATTGACGAGTGCTTCACGAAGTGCGACAAAGGGTATTTCCAGTTTGTCTTCTCTTTTTAATGCTTTGATATTGGAGGCTTCATTTAAGTGTCGTCTTAAAAATGCTAAGCCAGCTTCAATAGAAGAAATTAAATCAAGGGAAAAGTCTTTACGGTCTAATATATCCACCTTTTCTGTGCCATTGTAAGCCACGCAAGTGATTTTGGCTTGAGGTAAAAAATAGGTAGGGTCTGTGGTGAAGAATAATATACTGGCATTGGTAAAGTAATTGATGCCATCAATTTGTTTTACAAGTCCTAAACTTTGAAAAATGTGGGTATTGCTTTGAAGCGGTTTCTTTATGTCTGCCTGATTGAAAAATTGATCAACTAAGTCGTTATCGATTGTGCCATCAAAATCTTTCCGTATGCGTTCATCAAATCTTACCCTGCCATAGCGTTCCACATATTCGGCAATTTTATCGGTTGCCATTTTTTGAGAATTAGGTCCTACTCTCAAATAAAAGCCATTGGTAGATCGGTAAGGTTTGTGCATTCCTTCGGCAACTTTAACAACCATTACTTGGTCAACTTCATGCATGGTAATGTCTATCGCCGGGTCGCATTCGCTGGCGTGTTGTTGTATTTGTGACCTGAAATCATTGCCAGATTTTGAGCCAACGATTTTTCCATTGTCGTCTACTCCAAGCAAAATAGTACCACCAGAAGCATTGGCAAAAGCCACTAATTCTTTTTTGAAATCGGTGTTAAGGTCTTTTTTGAACTCAATGTAGTATCCTTCCCCTTGGGCGATAAGTTGTTGTAAGTCTAGGTTTGTCATGATGCCAGCAGCTTTCTCAGGGGTACACTTTTGGTACCAATGCTGTAAGGTAATATTTGTTTTGGATTCATTGTGTTGGTCAATAAAAATATTTTAAAAGGATGTTCTCAAAAATACAAATCTTTGCGTGACCTTACTAAAGTGTTGGAGAAATCTATAGCCATTTTATTTATAGTTTTTCCTAATAAGTTTTTGGCGAATTCCTAGAATTAATTTCAAGTATCAATGAATCAATCAATAAATGTTTCAATGAATGAGTAAGATAAGATTGATAGCTTTTTTATGCCTTTGCGACACAAGTGCTGGAATGTATAATTCGCGAAGGGCATAAAGTATAACTTGTTTATATGTATCTACGTAGGGCATAGGATTACGTGTTTATCTTTTTCTTAAAAATGATTTTAATCATTCTTTTAGAAAAAAGATTAGGCGTACTTACATCCAAATTATAAACGATATGACCAGTAAAGTGAATAAACCAATCAATGAAATTGTAGATGAGAATTATGTAAATGCTTCTGTGTTACAATATTTTGGCATAGCATTTTATGATTATTCAGATAAAACCTTAGAACAAGCTTGTGAGGAGAAAGGCTTAAAGCTTGAACTGGTGCTAAATAAAATGGCTGCTATTGTGGAGGAATCTAGTTTGACCTCACTTTCGTTAAACGAATACCCTATCGACTTGGTGATTGCTTATTTAAAACACATGCACCATAGGTTTGTAAAAGAATCTTTGACCTACATTTCCAATTTAATTCAAAACGTAGAAGACAATTCTTTGCCTATTGTGCAGGATTTGAAATTTGTATTCCCTTTGTTTGTACAGGAATTTATTGAGCACATTTACGAAGAAGAAGATACTTTTTTTAACTATATCTTATTGCTCCATAAATCCATTGAAAGCGGACAC
>CALPQG020000224.1 GCA_943325655.2 Bifidobacterium breve
AGAATTACATACATTTAGTAGTTTGACAAAAGCATTTTTGGAACAATACAAAGATACTTTCAACCAACCAGATGTTGCCATCGTATATTTCAATCCAGCAACGATTGCGCACAAACAATTAGAAACCATTTCGGTGGAAGATGTTAAAACGGCTTTCAACAACCCTAATTTATTGGTATTTAACAGTACGGAAGAACTTCAAAAAAAATTACAAGATCCACAATGGAGTGCGTATAATATATTGTTTATGAGTTCAGGTAATTTTGGAGGAATAAACCTGAAAGAATTTGTAAAACAACTTGTGTAAGATGTGGAAAGTGAACTTTTTAAAAATTCACTTCATCTTTATAAGCCCCCTTGTATAACTCACATTTCATGAATAAAACATTGTACATATAACATCTTACCTTTTACATAAAGCAATGAACTTAAAACTAAAGAAACCATTGGCATTTTTTGATTTAGAAACTACTGGAATCAATATCACCAACGATAGAATTGTAGAAGTATCGGTTGCGAAATTGCACCCCAATGGAGAAAAAGAAATAAAAACCATGCGCCTTAATCCCGGGAAACCTATTCCATTGGAATCAAGTCTTATCCATGGCATTTATGATGATGACGTTAAAGATGCCCCTAAATTTCAACAAATTGCAAAAAGCCTGGCGGTATTTTTAGAAGGCTGTGATTTGGCAGGATATAATATTGTAAAGTTTGACGTACCGATGTTGGTGGAAGAATTTTTAAGGGCAGGAGTTGATTTTGACCTTAAAAACAGAAACCTGGTTGATTCCCAAAAAATATTTCATTTGATGGAGCCTAGGACTTTAAGTGCTGCCTATATGTTTTTCTGTAATAAAGAATTGATTGGAGCCCATGGCGCCGAAGCAGATACCTTGGCCACTTTAGAAGTGTTAGATGCACAGATGGCCAAATATGAAGGCAAAGAAATCAAAGACAAAAATGGAGATTTGTTTGTCCCTATTATCAACGATATGGCCGAATTACATAAAGTAAGTATCGGAAATACGTATGATTTGGCGGGTAGAATGATTTATAATTCTCAAAAACAAATCGTATTTAATTTTGGCAAACACAAAGACAAACTGGTTACGGAAGTGTTTGAAAAAGAATCATCGTATTATGAATGGATGATCAATGGAGATTTTCCATTGGATACAAAACGTAAGTTAACTGAATTGCGGTTATTGACCTTAAAAAATAAATTGGGTTAAATTTGACTCCCATTCCATAAAAAATTATACTTTATTTTATAGAATTAAATAAAAAAAAGTACAAGAATTGGTTTATTTTAAAATAATATCATAAGTTCGCAGTATAAAGCATAAAAAAAGTTATATAATACCTTTAATATATGAAAAAATACGTTATTTCATCTGCAGCTCTTGCGTCATTAATGTTATCTGGTTGTGCACTTAGCACAATGATAAAAATGGCTAAAGACCAACAAGTTACAGTAACACCTTCACCTCTTGAAGTTCATGCCGATTCAGTTAGATTTGAAGTGTCTGCATTGTTGCCAGTGAAAATGCTTAAGCCTAACAAAGTGTATACCTTAAACACTTATTATCAATATGGTGATCAAAAACTTCAATTGGGTACAATAGAATTCAAATCTGTTGATTATCCTAACAGTGGAACAGAGCAACCAAAAATAGCAAGAACATTCACTTTTTCATATTTGCCTGAATACAAAAAAGGTGAATTAAAGGCAGGTGGTACAGCATCAAATGCTACTGCTACAAAATCAAAAACACTTCCATTCGATTTGAAAATTGCAGACGGCTTGATTACAACCTCTCAATTGGTAAAAGAAGTTTATCCAGTTGCTTACGCAGCACACGGATATGACAACAGAGAGGAACTAGCCCCTACAAATGTTTCTTTCTTTTTTGAAAAAGGTAAGTCTGTTTTAAGAACTACTGAAAAGGCTGGTACAAACGGTAAATTCTTCGAAAAATTTATTGCTGCTAAAAACTTAACACGTACAGTGACTATTACAGGATCTCACTCTCCTGAAGGTGCTGAAATGGTAAACGCTCAATTGTCTGACGAACGTTCAAAAGCAATTGAAAAGTATTACAGAGAAATGATGAAGAAATACAATTATGCTAAAAGTGCTGATTCTATTGCCTTCGTAACCAAAGCTGTTGTACAAGACTGGACTTCATTCAAATCTTTGTTGGCTTCCAACAAAACACTTTCTGAGGAACAAAAAGCAGAAATCACAATGGTAATTGATGGTTCTGGAACATTTACTGAGAAAGAACAAGCATTGTCTAAATTGAAAAGCTACAAAACGTTATTGAAAGAAGTTTACCCAGTATTACGTACTGCAAAAACTGACATCATGACTGTGAAAGCTAAAAAATCAGACGCTCAAATCGCATTATTGGCTCACAAAATTGTAACTGCTGAGCTTACAGCTGATACTTTAAAAGAAGAAGAATTGCTTTACAGTGCAACATTAACTCCTGACTTGAAAGAAAAAGAAGGAATTTACATGGCTGCCTCTAAAAAAGTAGATAGCTGGCAGTCACACACCAACCTTGGTGCTGTATATGTAGAAATGGCTAACAGGTCTGCTGATCCTTCAGTTAAAAAAGAATTTATTGACAAAGCAGTAAACCAATTCCAAATTTCAAATGCTAAAATAGACAAGCCAGAAGCTTACCTTAACTTAGGAACAGCTCTTTTATTGAAAGGCGATGTTGCTAAAGCACTAGAAGCACTTAACAATGCCTCAAAATTAACAAGTGATGCTGAGCTTAAGAAAACACTGAATAGCATTAAAGGTTTGTTAGAAATTAAAACTGCCAAATACCGTGATGCTATCTTAAGTCTTGAAAATTCAACTGACAACCCAACCAACAAATACAACAAAGCGTTGGCGTCATTGTTAAACAAAGATTATGACAATGCTAAAAAAGCATTTGACGAAGCAATATTGGCTGACCCAAACAATGCATTGGCGTATTATGGTGCTGCAATTACAGCTGCTGAGCAATCTAACATAGACTTCTTGTCTTCTCGTTTGGCTAAAGCGGTTAAACTTGACAGTAACCTTAAAGGTCGTGCAGTATCAGATCTAGAATTCAAAGATTTCTGGAATGTTGATAGCTTCAAAGACGCTTTAAAATAATACAAATAATTTCCAAAAAAAGTCTCCCGTTATAAGCGGGAGACTTTTTTTTTGACCACTATTATAAAAACCCTCTTGTTAATTAAGGGATATTTTATAATTTTACAAACAGTTATTAAACCATAGCATATGAGAGAAATTCAATTCAGGGAAGCATTAAGAGAGGCGCTAAATGAAGAAATGCGTCGCGATGAAAATGTTTTCTTAATGGGCGAGGAAGTTGCAGAATACAATGGCGCATATAAAGTAAGTCAGGGTATGCTTGACGAGTTTGGCCCTAAAAGAATTATTGATACTCCAATTGCAGAATTAGGTTTTGCAGGAATTGGCGTTGGAGCAGCCATGAATGGTTTAAGACCTATCATTGAATTCATGACCTTTAACTTTTCACTCGTTGCTATCGATCAAATTATAAATGGTGCAGCGAAAATCATGTCAATGTCAGGTGGACAATACGCTGCACCAATGGTGTTTAGAGGTCCTACTGGTAACGCAGGGCAATTGAGTTCTCAACACTCTCAAAACTTTGAAAATTGGTTCGCCAACTGTCCAGGTTTGAAAGTGGTCATTCCATCAGATCCTTATGACGCCAAAGGTTTGTTAAAAAGCAGTATCAGAGACAATGACCCTGTCATTTTCATGGAGTCAGAAGTGATGTACGGAGACAAAGGTCCTGTGCCAGAATCTGAATACCTTATTCCTCTAGGCATTGCAAACATCAAACAAACAGGTACAGACATCACTATCGTATCTTTTGGTAAAATGATGAAAGTTGCCATGGAAGCTGCCAATGAATTGAAAAAAGAGGGTATTTCGGCTGAGGTAATTGACCTTCGTACCGTTAGACCAATTGATTATAAAGCCATTGTTGATTCTGTAAAGAAAACCAACAGGTTGATAGTGGTAGAAGAAGCATGGCCATTAGCTTCCATTTCAAGTGAAATTGCTTACCATGTACAAAGTAATGCTTTTGATTATTTAGATGCTCCAGTAAAAAGAATCACCAATAGGGATTTACCTTTACCTTATGCGCCTACTTTGATCAAAGAAATTTTACCAAGTGTAGAGCGTACCGTAGCTGCTGCTAAAGCTGTTCTTTATAAAAAATAAACTTATAGTTTTGATTATCATAAAAAAAGCCATTCACAAATGAATGGCTTTTTTTATACCCCTTTCCGTAGGTTGCACCTACGGCTATTCACATTCAACCCTTTGGGTTGGGAAGGCAAATTTAAATTCAATTCACAGGCACTGTACTCTAGACTCAGTACTCTGTACTCTAAACTCTAAACTCAAAACTCAAGACCCTGTACACAAGACCCTGTACTAAAAAAATTATTTCCTTCTTGCCTTCCACAACTCATTGAATGATTTTGGCGCTACTTTAGGCATTGATCTTCTCTTTCCCCAGGCTGATTTGAAGAAAGTATTTAAGGATAAATTTTTCATGGTTGCTCCCATAAAATTCATAGTAGAACGACTCATCATTCCTTTTTTCCACAGCTGGAAAGCAATTTTATCCGATTGAGCCACTATTTTTTTATCATAGCTCTCTTTTCTATTCAACAATAATAAATTGTGTAAATCAATTTTCACCGGACATACAGCAGTACAGGCACCACAAAGAGAACTGGCAAAACTTAAATGTTTAAATTCTTCCATGCCTCTTAAATGTGGTGTAATTACAGACCCAATAGGGCCAGAATACGGCGTATCATAAGTATGTCCTCCAATATTTTTATACACCGGACAAGCATTCAAACAGGCTCCACACCTGATACAATTCAACGCCTGACGTTTGTCAGGATCTGCCAATAAATCCGTACGGCCATTGTCTAACAATATCACATACATTTCATCAGGACCATCTGCCTCATCGGCTTTACGAGGGCCCATCATGATACTGTTGTATACAGTAATATTTTGTCCGGTACCACTGGTTGAAAGCAATGGCCAAAACAAATCTAAATCTGCCATGGAAGGCACCATTTTTTCAATGCCAACAATGGCGATATGCGTTTTAGGAAAAG
>CALPQG020000225.1 GCA_943325655.2 Bifidobacterium breve
ACGTTGTCCCATGCTGTTTTGTTTAGGGCTTTCAGCCCTGTTCACAAAAAGGGCTGAAAGCCCTAAACATCCTAACCTAGGACAACGTCCTAGGAAACAACCAGGATAACGTCATGAAAACACACCTAATAAATCAAAAAAATCACTAAGTTTGTAGCAAGTACAATACAATAGGAATAAGACCTCCTAAAGCTATAATTCATACAGAACCTCCGTAAAAATGACCATCAATATTCTACTAGAAAAAGCTATTTGCGATACCCTAAAAGCATTGTTTGACTTCGACTTAGCCACTTCTGCAGTTTTATTACAACCCACTCGCAAAGAATTCGACGGATCACACACGTTTGTGGTATTCCCTTATACAAAACTTTCCAAAGTATCTCCTGAAGAAACAGGTAAAATAATTGGAGAGCATTTACTCCAAACGGTACCGCAAGTTGCTTCTTATAATGTGGTCAAAGGCTTCTTGAATTTTGTAATCAAAGACAGCTTCTGGATCAATACTTTGCAAGACATTGTCCTCGACAAAACATTTGGAAACCATGCCGCGAATGGACAAAAAGTGATGGTAGAATATTCTTCTCCCAACACCAACAAACCTTTGCACTTGGGCCATTTAAGAAATAACTTTTTAGGGTTTTCAGTAGCGAACATTTTACAAGCCAATGGTTATGAAGTCATCAAAGCCAATTTGGTCAATGATAGAGGTGTTCATATTTGTAAATCCATGTTGGCTTACCAAAAGTTCGGTAATGGCGAAACGCCTGAATCCAGTGGCTTAAAAGGTGATCACTTGGCTGGGAAATATTATGTTGAATTTGACAAAGCGCTGAAAGCCCAAAATGCTACTTTAGAAACTGCGGGTTGGTCTGCGGAAGACATAGAAAAGAAAAATCCCATGTTGCTCGAAGCCCAAGACATGCTCTTAAAATGGGAACAAGGCGACAAAGAAGTGGTGGACTTATGGAAAAAAATGAACGCTTGGGTGTATGATGGTTTCAACAAAACCTACAAAACCATGGGTGTGAGTTTTGATAAATTCTACTACGAATCTGATACCTATTTATTGGGTAAAGAAGTAGTTGAAGAAGGACTCAAAAGTGGCGTGTTTTTCAAAAAAGACAACGGTTCGGTTTGGATCGATTTGACCGCTGAGGGCTTAGACGAAAAACTGGTTTTAAGAGGCGACGGCACTTCGGTGTACATCACCCAAGACATGGGAACGGCCGAATTGAAATACAAAGAGTTCGGCATCAACAAGTCGGTGTATGTGGTTGGAAACGAACAAGATTACCATTTTGTGGTCTTGAAACACATCATGAAAAAATTGGGTCGTCCGTATGCCGATGGTATTTACCATTTGTCTTATGGCATGGTAGATTTGCCTTCGGGTAAAATGAAATCCCGTGAAGGAACGGTGGTGGATGCCGATGACTTGATGCAAGAAATGATTACCACTGCCGGCGAACACACTGCCGCGTTGGGGAAAATTGACGACTTCACGCCTGAACAAGCGCAACAACTGTACACTACTTTGGGCATGGGCGCTTTGAAATATTTCTTATTAAAAGTGGATCCAAAAAAACGAATGCTGTTCAATCCTCAGGAATCGATTGAATTTCAAGGGCATACTGGCCCGTTTATACAATATACCCACGCACGTATTTGCGCCATCTTGCGCAAAGCGGCCTCTATGGGACACCAAGATTTCACTTCCCTGACTTTCAATATCAACAAATTAGAAAATTGCGAAAAAGAGGTTATCATTGCTTTGTCTCAGTTTCCTGACAAAATCAAAGAAGCGGGAGACGAATATGCACCTTCTGTGATTGCGAATTATATCTTTGAATTGGCGAAAGACTACAACCGTTTTTACAACGAAGTATCAGTCTTCAATGAACCTGACCAAGAAGTATTCATGTTCAGAATCGCATTTTCTGGGGCGGTGGCAAGTGTCATCAAAAAAGGAATGTTGTTGTTGGGAATTGATGTGCCGGAGAAGATGTAGTTTATTAGTGTTGAGTTTTTAGTGTTGAATTATTAGTAAAAAAACAGTAAATGTTTCATCTATTGTGTCAAACTTATTTCCTAAAAAAAATGAAAAAATTTAATTACTTCGCTTTAATGTTATTGTCCTCTTGCTTTGGCAAAGACATCAAATCTAAACCTGCTACCATGACCACTACAGAGACAACGTCCGCATTTTATGATTTCAAGATGAAAAGCCTTACAGGTGAAATGATAGACTTTGCCAGTTTCAAAGGCAAAAAGGTATTGTTGGTGAATGTGGCATCCAAATGTGGCTACACGCCTCAATACGAAGATTTGCAAAAACTCCATGAGCAATATGGCGACAAGCTGGTGGTATTGGGCTTTCCTGCCAATAATTTTGCTTCACAAGAACCTGGAACCGAAGAAGAAATTGGGGCCTTCTGCAAGAAAAATTATGGGGTCACGTTTCAACTGTTTTCCAAAATATCCGTGAAAGGCGATGACCAAGCGCCTTTGTACAAATGGCTGAGTGACAAATCCCAAAATGGCTGGAACGACCAAACGCCAAGCTGGAATTTTTGCAAGTATTTGGTAAATGAAAAAGGGGAATTAATCAAATACTTCTCGGCAGGCGTAAAACCAATGGGAGAAGAAATTCTGAACGAGCTTAAATAATTGCATTGAAGAATTCAAAATCGCATAATGGATAATTCAACACTCAACACTAAAAACTCAACACTAAAAAGCTGGTTATCCGCCTTTCGCCTCCGCACTTTGCCTTTGGCTTTGTCAAGTATTGGGATGGCTGCTTTTATGGCGGGCGTGGTGCATCAGTTTTCTGGAAAAGTATTCGCATTCAGCGTACTCACCACCATTTTATTGCAGGTACTTTCCAACCTGGCCAACGATTACGGCGATTTCATTCACGGGGCTGACCATGAAGATTCCGGTAGAAAAGGACCAAAAAGGGCAGTTTCTTCCGGAGCCATTTCATCCAAAGCCATGTTCAATGCCTTGATCTTGTTCACGGTATTGTCTTTGGTATCAGGACTTGCCTTGCTGTATGTTTCCTTTGGCGACCTCAATCCCAAATTCTTGTTTTTCTTTGTATTGGGCATCCTTGCTATTGTGGCGGCCATCAAATATACTGCAGGCAGAAATCCTTATGGTTATGCCGGTTTGGGCGACATATCGGTGTTTATCTTTTTTGGTTTGGTAGGCGTTTTGGGAAGCTATTATTTGCATACCAATACCTTTGCACCTTTGTTAATTTTACCTGCAATTTCTTGTGGCTTATTTGCCACCGCAGTCTTGAACGTAAACAATATCAGGGACATTACCTCTGATTTGAAAGCCGGAAAAATGTCTATCCCCGCAAGGTTAGGAAGACCCAAAGCGGTGATTTACCATGCCATATTGTTGATGACAGGATTTTTATCCGCCATCATGTATGTCATGTTCACTTACCAAAGTATGTGGAATTGGTTGTTCTTAATCGTATTGCCTTTACTCATCATCAACCTCAAAGCTGTAGTTCAAAAAGAAGATCCAGCCGCCTTAGATCCTTACTTAAAACAAATGGCATTGACGACATTGTTGTTTGTACTTAGTTTTGGGATTGGGCAATTGAATTAGATGCCTGTTTTTCAGTAAATTAAATTGATTTTTTTGTAATTGATAAGCATTTTTTTGAATATCAAGTAGCTTAAAACCACTGTTTATCTCCGACTTTACTTAGTAAAAATGTTAAATCTTACATTTTTTCGTACAGAAAAGTGTGAATTTAAACACTTTTCCTAAGGAATAAATGTATATTTGTATAAATAATATACAGATGAAAAGGATTCTTATCGCTGATCTTAACACTTGGAAAGCCTCTATTGGTCGTAAACCTTTGATTATACAAGGAGCAAGGCAGGTAGGCAAAACCTGGTTGATGAAAGAATTTGGGCGTAATGAATTTGCTCAAATGGTCTATTTGAATTTTGAAAGCAGCGCTAGGTTAAAAGAACTTTTTATCGAGGATTTCAACATACAAAGAATTATTTCGGTCATTGAAATTGAGACGAACACAAAAATTGAGGCGAGCAATACCTTACTGATATTTGATGAAATTCAAGAGGCGGAAAAAGGATTGACTGCGTTGAAATATTTTTTTGAACAAGCACCTGAATATTATATCATTGCAGCAGGCTCATTATTGGGCATCTCTTTACAAAAAAACAATTCGTTCCCTGTTGGCAAGGTTGACTTTTTGAGGTTGTATCCATTGAATTTTATGGAGTTTATGGAGAGTATAGGCGAGGATAAATTAACCATCGCATTAACCAATGCAAACTGGCCTGTGCTGGATTTGTTTCATGAGAAATTAGTGGAATTGCTTAGCCTGTATTATTTTATTGGAGGAATGCCTGAAGTGGTGGCGAATTATATTCAATATAAAGAGTTGAACACGGCTAGAGACATTCAACAGAAAATAATCATAGGCTACGAAAATGATTTTGCCAAATATGCTCCTCATGCCATTGTACCTAAAATCAGAATGGTTTGGCACTCATTAATGAGCCAATTGGCCAAAGAAAATAGAAAATTTATATACGGACAAATTAAAAATGGCGCAAGGGCAAAAGACTTTGAAGCAGCCATCAATTGGTTGGTAGATACTGGTTTGGTACTAAAAGTGAACCGCATTGAAAAACCTGTTTTACCCTTAAATGCCTATATGGATTACGATGCCTTCAAATTGTTTTTGGTAGATATAGGATTGTTGAATGCGATAGGGAATTTAGCCCCTAAAATCCTCCTTGAAAAAAATGCCATTTTACAAGAGTTCAAAGGTGCTTTAACAGAACAATTTGTTTGTCAACAATTGAAATCACAACATGAAATTTACTATTGGACAGCCGAAAATGCCACCGCTGAAATAGATTTTGTGGTACAACATCAAAATGAAATTATACCCATTGAAGTAAAAGCAGCGGAAAACCTAAAATCAAAAAGCCTGAAAGTTTACATGGATAAATTTGCCCCGAAGCTTGTCATCCGAACTTCAATGAGCAAGTACAGACAAGAAAGTTGGCTGACCAATATCCCTTTGTATGGGATAATGAATGTTTTTAGGTAGGCCCAAATACCTTTCACAGCATTGTATTGTTCGTGTTTTTTGAGGACTTGCCAGTTCGAT
>CALPQG020000226.1 GCA_943325655.2 Bifidobacterium breve
GAACTTTGGTGTATTTTCAATTGCAGGTGTAACTTCTAAATTTTCATCAACTGCTGTTGCTTCAATGAATGCTAAAAAATCATTTGGTGTGGCTGGATCTTCGGTAATTAAATTGGAAATTTCAATATAATCATACGCCAAAGGCACTTCCGTCAGTGTTGGTTTAAACGTTGTTGCCTCAACTTCAAAAGTATCCTGAATAATCTCCTCCACAAATGAATCTGCATCACCTAAAACATCTTTTACCTCCAGTTCCTGATCAAGAACAGTTTCCACATCATTGAATACAGCAATCTCATCCAGGTGTTGCTTCACTTCATTTTCAACTGCAGCAGTTTCTGAATTCTCTTTCCAAAATGCTGTGGCCTTTTGCCTCATTTCATGCCAAAACAATAGGTTATTGGCTATTTCATCTGCAAACGAAGCAGCGTTAGAAGTAGGCTCCTCTTTATTATTTTCTTCAGAAATGCGTATACTTTCCTGCTGAGAGACAACAGTTTCCTGTTGCTCCATTTCAATGATTTCTGAAATCTCTATTGCTGCAGGAATATTTATGGTTTCAAATATTTCCTGGGCGATATTGTTTTCCAGAACTGAAGTATTTTCCAACAACATGGTTTGTTTGGCCATGGCTTTATTGGGAAATTCATCATTGATAATTTTCTTTAAAACAGACCTGTTTGCGGCAAAAGCTGCTGCTGTTTTCAATTTCTTATTGGCCAGCATAGAACCAGCATTGTGGCTGGCTTTGGCTAAAAGTATATAGGTAGTCTGACAATATGGAAAACTCGTTGCCACCATCTCCAATGCATCAACATCCGCTGTAATCAGCGTTTCTGGATGTGTGACGAGATGAAGAAAGGTAAAGCGGTCCATTTTATTAATTTTGAATGTTGAATTTTTAATTTTGAATTATTGGAAATTCAGTGAAAAACTGTAAACCGAGAACTGATAACTCTTTTTAATGTTGAATTTTGAATGTTGAATTATTAGGATGCAGCATAATAAAACTGAGAACTGTAAACTGATAACCGTAAACTCAAAACTTACCAGTTGGCGACTGTTTTATTGAATAAATCTAATTCAATTTTTTGAGAAATGCATTGTATCAAATTTGTTTCCTCTTGTGTCAATGATTTGGATTGCTCAAAGTCACAAAACTGTGCAAACTGTTGGTCTTTAAAGCTTTCTTTATCATTTTTAGTATTGACAAATGTCAGACTCAATTTGATTGTCAACCTGTTGGAAGCTGCTCTATTGTCACTTGTTGGAGCTACAGGAGACAATTCATACCCTATCACCCTGCCCGACAATTGATAATCGCCACCGGAAGGAACAATCTTCAAACTTGTATTTTGTAAATAGTAGTTACGGATACTTTCCGCAAGTTGTTGCCCCAATTGAACCGGCATACTTCCAGATTCATTGCTTAAGTTAGCGATTGAAATGGTGTTAACATCAGGTGGAATCGAAGATCCTGAAAGGGAAATTTGGCAACCCGAAAACATGGCTACTACCGTTACAATGATAAAGTACAAATAGCATGTCGTATTTTTAATCTTCTTCAATATCGTATTGTTTTATTTTGCGGTACAAGGTGCGTTCAGAAATCCCTAAATCCTGGGCAGCGTATTTTCTTTTTTTATTGTTCTTCTTTAATGCTTTCAAAATCAGTTCTTTTTCTTTGTCTTCAATAGACAAGGATTCTTCATCTGGTTCATGATGAATGTCTTCCGTTTTGTCTAACTCTATGGTATTGTTTTTCACCAAAGGTTCATTGCCCTGTTCCAAAAGCTTGGTCGTGCTGACATTTGAAAATCCAGTGGTTGAAAAATCGGTATTGCTGATATTTTGAAACAAATCTTTGTGGTCGTTGATTACCTGTTCATTGATTTTCCCATTTTTAAACATTTCGAACACCAGTTTCTTCAGTTCGTTCATGTCTTTTTTGAGGTCAAACAACACCTGATACAAGATATCTCTTTCCGAAAAATCAGTTTCCCCTTTACCGGAATACGTCAATGCAGTAGAGGCAACTTTGTCTTTGGGTAAATATTTCAACAGCGTTTCTTCATTGATTTCCCGCTCCATTTCGAGCACAGAAATTTGCTCTACCAAGTTTTTAAGCTGGCGAATATTTCCGGGAAAAGCATATTGCAGTAAAATCAACTTCGCATTCGGAGTTAATTTAATCGGCTTAACCCTGTATTTTTCAGAAAAATCTGATGCAAATTTCCTAAACAACAAGTCGGCGTCTTCTTCACGTTCTCTCAAGGGAGGAACATAAATCGGCACCGTGTTTAACCTGTAATATAAATCTTCCCTGAATTTCTTTTTTTCTACTGCTTTCAGCAAGTTGACATTGGTCGCCGCAACTACGCGTACATCCGTTTTTTGCACTTTCGATGAACCAACACGGATAAATTCTCCATTCTCCAACACACGCAAAAGTCTCGCCTGCGTTCCCAAAGGCATCTCCCCTATTTCATCCAAAAAAATTGTTCCCCCATTGGTCACTTCAAAATAACCTTTTCTGGCATCAGAAGCACCTGTAAACGAGCCCTTTTCATGGCCAAAAAGTTCTGAATCAATGGTTCCTTCAGGAATCGCTCCACAGTTGATGGCAATAAACTGCCCATGTTTGCGGTGACTCAGGTTATGTATAATTTTCGAAAATGATTCCTTCCCACTTCCACTCTCTCCTGTAATCAACACTGTCATGTCAGTAGGAGCAACCTGCATCGCCACCTGAATGGCATGATTGAGCAGGTGCGCATTGCCGACTATCCCAAAACGTTGTTTAATACCTTGTATTTCTGGCAGTATGTTCATTTGTCATAAAATTTATGCCCCGAATTTATCTTTAGGATTGTTCATCCACGATTACGCCATTTAAAGTACCCGTTGTACAATGGGTAATTTTAACCTGTATATAATCTCCTTTTTTGCATTCCTTTTTCGGAAATACAACCCATTGGTATTGAGAATTTCTTCCTCCCCATTCCTCTTCGTTCCTTTTAGAAGGACCTTCTACCAACACTTCAAAAGTTTTCCCAATGGCTTCGTGGTTTTTCTCCAAAGTTATGGATCTTTCCAAAGCAATCAATTCCGCTAACCTTCTTTGCTTCACATCGGCAGCAATATCATCTACCAAATTTTTGGCTGCTGGAGTTCCCGGACGTTCCGAATACGCAAACATATAAGCATAATTGTACCTTACCTGCCTGTACAAATCCAAGGTGTTTTGGTGTTCCTCTTCGGTTTCTCCACAAAACCCAACAATCAAATCGGTACTGATGGTACATTCACCTTCCATGATGCGGTTGATGGCTTCAATTTTTCCCAAATACCATTCTCGCGTATAAGACCGGGCCATTAAATCCAAGATCCTATTGTCACCACTTTGAGCAGGTAAATGAATGTATTTGCAAATATTATGGTGCTTTTTCATGGTATAAAGCACCTCGTCGGTAATGTCTTTTGGATGAGAAGTTGAAAAACGCACACGCAACAATGGATTTACCAAAGCCACTTTTTCAAGCAGCTGCGCGAAATTAACGGTTTCCGTTTTGCCTTCCGATTCCCAATGATAACTGTCCACATTTTGACCTAAAAGTGTAACTTCTCTATAACCTTCCTGGTATAAATCATGCGCTTCTTTTACGATAGAGTTGGCATCACGACTTCTTTCACGACCTCTTGTATATGGCACAATACAGAAAGAACACATGTTATTGCATCCCCTCATGATAGAAATATAGGCACACAAACCATTAGAGTTTAACCTCACAGGAGTAATGTCGGCATACGTTTCTTCACGGGAAAGAAAAACGTTTACGGCTTTGTGTCCATCATCCACCTGCGCCAAAAGTGCTGGTAAACTTTTGTAAGCATCTGGACCAACCACCATGTCCACCAGTTTCTCTTCGTCTAACAGTTGCGATTTCAAGCGCTCAGCCATGCAGCCAAGGACGCCAATCTGCAAATTTTTATTTTTCTTTTTAACAGGACCAAAAGCAGCAAGTCGTTTACGGACTTTCACTTCAGCATTGTCACGAATAGAACAGGTATTTAAAAAAATCACATCTGCTTCGTGGTAATTGGAAGTGGTACCGTAACCAAGGTCAATCATGATAGAAGTCACAATTTCACTGTCCGAAAAATTCATTTGACAACCATAACTTTCTATGTATAATTTTCGCTGGGTGGGTGCGGCATTATCTTCAGAGATCCTTGCAAGTTCACAAGCTTCTTTGTCTGTTTCTTTGATGATGTCTATGTCTGAAATTATATGGGTCATGGTTTCATTTTCAAGATGGTAAATATAATTAAAAAAGTTTAGAGTTTTCAGATTTGAGTTCTCAGTTTAGAGTTCTCAGTTTAGAGTTTTCAGTTTAGAGTTTTCAGCTGTTTACCTAAAATGTCAAATAAGGTCTAAATATGAATGGTTTGAAAGTTTGCGTATTGGTGCCACCACTTAAACTTTGATTGATATTTTAGTGGTGGAACAAATGCTTAACTTAATATCCCTGAACGCTATTCCTAATGCAACACCCTCTTAATTAAATCAATAACAAAGAAAAAAATTACAACTATCAATCAAACTGAAAACTGATAACTGAAAACTGATAACTCTAAACTGAAAACGGACAACCGTAAACTGAAAACTGATAACTTAAAAACTACCAATGGTTACTGATCAAACAATTGTTAAAATATTGTTGGTAAGCTTTTGCTTTGAGCAACATCGGTTGAGCCACGGCAGGATTATTCACTACAGTTTCATCTTTAAAATTATGAAGTAAAAACTGATGGTTATCATTATTGAATTCCAGGTATTCATTTTTATGAAAAACCCTGGTAATATTTTCACTGTAATTTACTGCTTCAGAAATTGGATGTGTATCAAAAACCGATTTCCCAAAAGGCAATTGTTGCTTGTTTTCTATCCCTAACAATGCCAAAACGGAAGGCATAATATCCGTTTGCTGGGTAATGATAGAAGTATCTGCATACAATTTTTTAGAAGGATGAAAAAACACCAAGGGTATGGAAAAATTTCCTTTTAAGTTTTGGTATTTGGGTTGAGAAGTCATTTGGGTATGGTCGGCAGTAAGTACAAAAAGGGTGTTTTTGTACCAAGGCATTTTGCTTACTGTTTTAAAAAAC
>CALPQG020000227.1 GCA_943325655.2 Bifidobacterium breve
CAAGGATTTGAACTCCCAGCTCCAAAATCAGGCGTTAAATTGGTAGATGCTGCTAATGTGGAAGAACTGGTAATGCTGCTTAAAAATGAAGCGAAAGTCATTTAATGGTGATGAGTTTTGAATTATGAGTTTTAAGTAAAAAAACTCTAGTTCAAGATTACCACAATAACTCAACACTCAACACTAATAATTCATAACTAAAAATATTATGTCAATAATCGTTTTTGTAGAAACCGACAATGGAACTGTAAAAAAATCGTCTCAAGAAGCCGTATTTTATGCTTCCGAATTAGCAAAAAAACAAAACACCACTGCTGTTGCTGTTGCCTTGGGTACAGCAAATGAAGCATCACTTTCCGCTTTGGGAAACTTTGGGGTATCAAAAGTGATTCAGGTGACCAATGATAAATTAAATACACCTTCTTTGATGGCTTATGCGAGTGCAATTGCAAGTGTAGCTAAAAGTACAGGTGCTGATACTGTTATTCTTGCAAAATCTTCATTGGTTGATGGTGTTGCTTCCAGAATAGCCATCAAACTTAGCGCAGCCGTGGTCACAAACGTGGTTGAATTGCCTAATTTATCCAATGGATTTTCGGTTAAAAGAGCTATTTATACTGGAAAAGCATTTGCAAATGTTAGCATAAATGCTAATAATAAAGTGTTGGTGATCAAGAAAAATGCTGTTACAGTTGTTGAATCAGCTACTTCAGCGGCTATTGAAAAAATGGAGATTGCATTAGACGAAAAGGATTTTTCAGTAGTTCAAAAAGAAGTGCAAAAAGCCTCTGGAGAAGTATTACTTCCTGAAGCTGAAATTGTAGTATCTGGTGGAAGAGGCTTAAAAGGTCCTGAAAACTGGGGAATCATTAACGACTTAGCCAAAGTGCTTGGTGCCGCTACTGGTTGTTCAAAACCTGTCTCTGACATGGATTGGAGACCTCATCACGAACATGTTGGACAAACAGGTGTAAAAGTGAGTCCTAATTTGTATATTGCCGTTGGAATTTCTGGGGCGATTCAACATCTTGCAGGCGTAAACTCCTCAAAAGTAATTGTAGTAATCAATAAAGACCCTGAGGCTCCGTTTTTTAAAGCTGCCGATTATGGAATTGTTGGAGATGCCTTCGATGTTTTACCTAAACTAACTGCAGCATTCGCCAAAGTTTTAAACAATTAATTCAAAGTGAATAAAATTAAATTAGACATATTAGGACTGTCTTCTAGTCAATCCCAAACGGGATCATTTGCCTTGGTATTGGGGGAAGAAAACGGCAATAGACGTTTACCCATTATTATTGGCATGTTTGAGGCACAGGCCATCGCCATAGAAATAGAAAAAATTGAGCCTAACAGGCCAATGACACACGATTTGTTTAAGTTTTTTGCAGAAAAATTCAACTTCACTATTGAAGAAATTTTTATTTCTGAATTTCGTGAAGGTGTTTTCTTTGCTAAAATTGTATCTTCAGATGGCAAACGTACTGTGGAAATTGACGCTCGTCCTTCTGATGCGATTGCGATTGGATTACGATTTGGCGTTCCAATATATACTACTGACTCAATTTTGTCTGAGGCTGGAATTGTTTTAAGCGATTCAGAAGAAGATAAAGATGATGAATTGGAAGAAAGCCATGAAGTTGTAGAAAGCAAAGTTCAAAAAACAAAAGAAGAATTGATCAAAGAGATGTCTGTTGATCAGTTGAACGGTTTATTGGAAGAGGCGATTACCAATGAAGACTACGAACGCGCAGCATTTATCAGAGATGAAATTAACAAGAGAAATTGATATTCATTTCTATAATACCATAAAACAAAAAACACGATACAATCGTGTTTTTTTGTTTTATATACCTTATCAATTGTTAAAAGAAGTCATTAATTACAAAACCGTCCTTCTACTTACTATCTTTTCAAATCCTTTCCAAAATAACCAAGCCCAGAATATTCCACTCATGGCACCGAAAAATATATCTGATGGATAATGTACCCCCAAATAAACCCTACTCAGGGAGACAAGTGCCGCCCAAAACACTAACGGGTATCCAATCCAACTTCGCTTCTCTTTGAATGCCAAAACTATGAAAATCGCCAAGGCAAAAGTATTGGCAGCATGAGAAGAGATAAATCCGTATTTCCCTCCAGCAGGATTAATGATATGCAATTCAGGTTTTAACAATTCATTATGACATGGTCTTAACCTTTTAAAAGTAGGTTTACAAATGGTAGAAGCAAACTGATCTGAAGCAGCAATGGCAAATACAAGTGCTATAATCACCAGCCAACTTGACTTTTTAAACTTCCATATCAACAAACCAACTATTAAGACATACACTGGAATCCAAATAAACTTCCCTGTAATTAACAACATTACCTGATCCAATAATGGCGTATGTAAACCGTTGAAAAAAAACAGTATTGCCTTGTCAATTTGATTTAAACACGCCATCATAAATATTTGATTTTTAAATCATTAACTAGATCCAATTGATTCCTTTTTTTAACCATTGCAATGTTTTGTATTCTTCACTTTCAGGATTTGGTTGCACATTATAATCCCAGTTACAAACCGGTGGCATACTCATCAATATAGATTCCGTTCTTCCATCAGTATCCAATCCAAACTTGGTTCCTTTATCATAAACCAGGTTAAACTCCACATACCTACCTCTTCTTAACAATTGCCATTTTTTTTGTGAATCATCAAAAGGAATACCTTTATTTTTATTCATCAAATGGGTATAAGTAGTACTGAAAGCATTCCCTACGTCTTTTACAAAGTTAAACCTGTCAGTAAAAGAAATTTCATTCGTTGGTTTTAAATGGTCAAAAAATATTCCCCCAATCCCCCTGGTTTCATCGCGGTGTTTGATATAAAAATAATCATCTGCCCATTTTTTGAATTCAGTATAATATCCTTTATGATGTTTGTCACAAACTGATTTTAATTGTTGGTGGAAATATTGCGCATCTTTTTCAACCACATAATGAGGCGTCAAATCAATACCACCACCAAACCATTTTACGCCATTACTCATTTCAAAATAACGTACATTCATGTGTACAATTGGTACATAAGGACTATTAGGATGAATCACCAATGAAACTCCGGTAGCAAAAAAATCAGCCTCTTTCAGTTGAAGTGCCTCTAATATTTTCTCGGGTGTTTTGCCATATACGGCCGAAAAATTAACGCCACCTTTTTCTATTACATTTCCATTTGTAATTACACGCGATTTTCCACCACCACCACCAGGACGTTCCCACGCATCTTCTACAAAGGAGGATTTTCCATCGGCTTGTTCAAGTGCCTTGCAAATTTGGTCTTGAAGTGATTGAAAGTATGCTTGAATTTCTTCTTTTGAAGGATCTTGTGTCATATATTTTTTCTTTAAAAAGGATAACCAATACCCAGTTGAAAAACCATTTGGTCTGTTTCTCCCAAAGGCGATTTAAAGGTGATTTTATTACCTCTATAGCGTTCATTTACAGGTCGTGATGGATCCCAAATTTTATATCCAAAGTCAAACCTTACTATAAAAAAAGTAAAGTTAAACCTTAATCCATATCCTGCTCCAACGCCAAATTGTTTGTAGAAAGTTGAAGGTTGAAAGGATGATATCGTTACCGAATCACTAAGGTTATTCCAGATATTACCTGCATCAATAAACAAGGCTCCGTCCACAAATTTAATAATTTTAAACCTTGTTTCAATAGAACCTTCCAAAAGGACAGTTCCCTGTCTTTCTGTTTCATAACTGTATTTTCCTGTCACTGAATTGTATTCCGCATAAGCACCAGGTCCAAGTCGTCTTGGTTGCCAAGCCCTAATACTGTTGCTACCACCTGCAAAAAAATACTTTTCATAAGGCACATCTTTAGAACCGCCATAAGGAGTTATATAGCCACCATTTAATCTGAATGCGACTGTTCTGTTTTTTCCAACGGCAATGTATTTTCTATAATCTGCAGCGAAACGGACATAATTATAAACTTTCAATTTTAAAAATTCCCCGTCTTCTAAAATAATATTATTCTGATCCCCGAAAGCATTGTTCAATAAATGCAAGGTTAATCCTCCAATTTCACCAGACATTTTTAAATAGGAAGAATTTTTATTTACCTGATTGTCAGCATTGCTAAATTGGTAATTGATGGTGAAATTTGAAATGAAGGATCTTGAAAAACTATTTTGAAGGTTATTCCCTTTTTGCTTTAATTCATTCAATTTATCTTGAAATGTTTTTTCAACACTGGTAGTATTTACAACACTTAAATCAAGTGGTGTAACCGTAATCCTTGAAAATTTACCTTTTTGAAAAAGATAATTTATCGAACCCTTAATGATACCTCGTGTATATTCGTTTCTTATCGTA
Organism: Bifidobacterium breve; assembly: GCA_943325655.2. Classification (GTDB taxonomy): domain Bacteria; phylum Bacteroidota; class Bacteroidia; order Cytophagales; family UBA9547; genus CALPQG02. Next base: position 4,377 of record CALPQG020000227.1, read on the forward strand.
TTTTGATAACTAAAAACATATTTTGTTTTTGGATTATTGTTGTTGAACCTATATTTAAACCTAGTAGGAATCAACACTTTAGGCGAGGTAATAGCAACACTTCCACCGTATTCATAAGTAGTATAAACCTGGTTCAGTTTGGTTAAACTGGGTTGACCTTCCACGGACCCTCTAAGGTTAATGTCAAAAATTTCACATCCGCCAAAAATATTTCTATCAACAAAAGTTATGTTAGCCATTGGACCCGGGTACCCTTGACCCTGCCCAACATTTATCCCCCACTCATCACTTAATTGATATTTAGGTAAAGAGGTAGCATTAATGACAGCCGTAAGTTTATTTCCTGAAGTATCAGATTTGATAAAATTCACCCCCACAAATTTAAACATCTCTAAGTTCGAAATGTTCTTTTGCGTATTTTGTGATTGAGAATAACTATAAAAACTACCAGGTATCAAACTGTTTTTACTGTTCAATACTCTTGAAGAATATGTTGCATTGTAAAAGAAATATTGAATATCATTTAAGCTTGTAGAATCTTTAACAATTTTGTTTGTTTTAGAATAATCAAAATAATAATTTACTTTATCGATTTGATAACGAATGTGTTTATTTCCATTTGGAGGTAAATCAATCATTAAGGTTAAAATTAATTTGCTGATATCGGTAGTATCAATTTCAAAATTGATATACTGTCTGGTAAAATCATAATAACCGTTTTCTTTTAAAAATTTATTAATCCTTTCTCTTTCGTTATTCAATACTTTCTCATCATAACGTGTG
>CALPQG020000228.1 GCA_943325655.2 Bifidobacterium breve
CGTCGGGAGTATAGGCAATATGTAGCCCCAAGTTTTTGAGCCCTTGAAAATTATAACTCATGGTTTGAGGATTGGTGCCAGTACCTGCCAACAGGTTATTTTTAAAAATTACACCAACTTCATCCAATGAATCTTCTGTGCTTTGAAGGTCTTTTTTTGCTAAACTATCGTTCCAATAGTTGATTCGTTTAAAATCACGCATCAATTCTTTTTCCTTATTCAGGATGGTTTGAGAAAACCCATAATTTAAAGTTAATAACAACAGTAGCGATAAGAAGTGGTTCATATTTACATTGTATTGATTATTGCTAATGAACGAAGATATAAATTCGTTTTTAGTTTACGTCAATAAATTTAAAACTTTATGATTAATGCTGATTCATGTGATCATTTGAGAGATTATCTGAATGAGATATTTGTATAAAATTTATTACACCTGCTTTAGAAAATACTGGTTGGGATAAACTAATTGCAAATTTTAGAAGAAGTATCATTTACTGATGATAGAATTTATGTTCGTGGTAAATTAACGGCTAGAGGAACGAGGAAGAGAGTAGATTATATTCTGTTTTTTAAGCCTAATATTCCAATTGCCATCATTGAAGCTAAAGACAATAATCATTTTGTTAGCGCTGGAATTCAACAAGGGCTCGACTATGCCAAAATTTTAGATATACCTTGCGTTTTCAGTAGTCAAGGAGATGGTTTTTTGTTTCACGATATTACGCAAACGGACGAGAATATTGAAACCGAAATTAGTTAAGACGATTTCCCAAGTCCTGCTCAACTTTGGGAAAGTGATAAGAAATACAAAGGAATTACTACTCCTGATCAATAAAAAAATGTTTTTCAAGAATATTTTTTTGATGGAACAAATAGAAAGCCTAGGTAATATCAATAAATCGCAGTCAATAGAACCGAGGAAGCCATAGCCAAAGGTCAAATCGGATTTTACTGGTAATGGCAACTGGTAGAGGTAAAATATCCCGAGCAAGTCCGTAAAGTTTTAGAGGCTTTACTTGAAAAATATGCTGACGAAGGCATTGAAAACATTGAAAGTATAAAAGTGCTACAGGTTAAGCCTTTAAGCGACTTTGGATCAACTGTTGAAATTGTATTTGGCATTTTTGGAAGCAGAGATAAATACCTTCAAGCAATTGCATTATTAGAAGTTGAACTTTGTAAAAGTATTGGTAAAATCATTCAAAATAGTACCATTGAATATAAAAGTTTAAAGAAAAACTAGCTGCTCAATACAAATTAAAAAGTGATGGTTTGAGAGATTTAGCCGTTAATTGCGTTGCTTTTGCCAATGTTCAAGGTGGATTAATGGTGATTGGAATTGAAGACAAAGAAAGCTTGCCTCCTGAAGGACAGAAAATTGATATTGAGAAAACTAATAAAACAGATAATACATATTGCTTGGTAAAAAAAGAATTGAAAAAAGAATTGAAAAAAAAACTATAACAGTTTATCTTTAAATCTTTTTTATAAGGTTTGAATTAAATACAAAATGAAAAAGAAACCAATTGGTAAAAAATAAATGAAAATTAAAAGCTCTTTAAATGATAATAATGATATGATTATCAGTGATTTGTTTAATTTTTATGTAAAATTAAAAACTATTAAAATCGAAATAAAACTTTAGTACGGAAGTATTGTAATCTGTACTTTTTAGTGGTCAATTAATAAATTCCTTTTCCCCCACTATCAGTACAAAAACGCATTTTAGTCGTAATAGAGAGGCAATTACAAATAACAAAACAATATAAGGAACCTATCTTCGTCAACCAGCAAGTCACCTAGTAATTACTGAAGGCTTTGTTACATCAGGCATTCTTGTCAGTTCCTAAGGCGGGTGAGGGAGAGGAAAAGAAAGTTGAAACTTAAAATATAGAGTACTATGACAATTGATCCCGAATTTAAAAAAGCATTGCAAAATTTGCCTGTTGCCGAAAAAGATAAACTCATTCTTCGTTTGCTCAAGCATAATTTGAATTTAGCAAACAGGCTTCGCTTCGAATTGGTCGATACCGAAACGATGGAGGAAAAACGGGAGTCACTCCAAAATGAGCTTGCAAAAAGTACTCGAATTGCCACGGAACATTATTATTCGCCAGGGTATTTATTGATGGATCTTCGTGGCATGAGTGGCATGATCAACGAGCATGTCGCCATCACTAAAGATAAATATGGGGAAATAAGCTTGACTTGCTTCATGCTAAAAAACATACTCCAATTAAATAACGACCGTATCGCTGCCGAAAATTTTGGCAAAGCTTATACTTTTTGCATTTATATTATCGCCAAAATGTTTAAAATGCTCTTACTTATCCAAAAGCAACACGAAGACCTGCACTTTGAATACAGAGAGGATATTGAGGCCATTGGGCATTTATTTGGCAATAATCACCATTTAATGAAAGTGGCTATCAATAATGGATTGGATGTCAATTGGCTTGTCCGTTTCGAAATCCCATACAACATAGCCGCTATTCACAAAGATTTGCGGAGCAGGGGATTCTTGAAATAGAGAAATTTGCAATTTCCACAATATTCGTAGGCTGTTTCAATGTATTCTTTAAAAACTTGTTTGTATCCTTTGACTGTAGCTACCAGCTCCAAACGAGCAACTTTTCCTTTTAATTTATCAATAGTCAATATTCCCGCTTGATTATCCGAAATGTTGGCTGCTGTAACTTTTACATGTATGGAAAGACATCATTTATAGATAATTGGATACTTTTGCTCGTTCATTGAACGTGTTCTACCTCCAAATCTTAGGATATAAAAAGCCTCCCGATATTCAGGCTTCTTTTTCGATGGATTTTATCGGATAATAATATTTTTTCATATAAATAATTGTTAAATCAAGACAAAAAACCGTTCAAATAAAGTATTTTTGATGAATTATCAGTTTTAATTGTGTATGGGAATCATTAGAAAACAAGGTCTGAACAACAGTATTGTTACCTATATAGGGATAGCAATTGGTTTTGTTAGTCTTATTTTTCTTCAGCCTTTATTTTTAACCACAGAAGAATTAGGTTTAACGCGCATTTTAATTTCAGTTTCTTATGTTATTTCTACCATTATTCCCTTGGGGATAGCAAATGGCATTATGAAATTTTTTCCTCAATTTAAAGATCCACAAAAACACAATCATGGATTTTTAGGAATCATGTTACTTTTTTTAATGGTTGGGATTTTATTTTCAGGATCGCTTTTATATAGTTTTAAATCGTATATCTATATTCAATATCAAAAAGAATCACCATTATTTATGGAATATTTTAATTGGATATTTCCTTTTTCAATATTTATGGCATTTATTTCCGTACTCAATATTTATTGTTATTCCTTATATAAAACATTTTTTGCTTCCTTATTAAATGATATTCTAGTGAGAATATTTTCCACCATTCTATTTTCAGTTTATTTTTTAAAATTGATTTCACTAAAATGTATGATTACACTTTTTATAGGAATTTATGGAATGCAAGTGATTGCTTTAATAGTTTATATTGTTAAAAATGATGCATTTAACCTTAATATTGATTTTGATTTTTTGAGAAAATCTAATTATAAAGAAATGATTCATTTTATTATATTTTTTTCTATTGCACCAATTGCTTCATCGGGAATCAAATTTTTTGATAGCATTATCATAGGTAAATTTTTGCCCTTGTCTATGGTAGGGATTTATGCTGTAATGACATTTATACCTTCATTTATCGAGGCGCCTTTGATTGCCATAGAGAAGATTGCCAACGCCAAAATATCTGATGCCATTACCAGAAATGACCAACAGGATTTAAAAGATATTTATTACAAATCATGCCGGTTTTTAATGGCCATTGCAGGATTGTTGTTGATCTTGATTTATACCAATGCCGGGTATTTACTTTCTTTTATGAAACCCGAGTATTTAAAGGGATTGAATGTAATTTATATCATAAGTCTAAGTGCCACCTTCAATTTATATACAGGAACGAATAATGCGTTGCTATTTTATTCAAACAAATATGTCTTTGGAGTATTGCTCTTAGTAGGCGTTTTGATAGTAACATTGTGTTTAAATATTGCTTTAATACCTATCTGGGGTATAAATGGTGCCGCAATAGCCACCACCACTGCTGGATTGTTTTTAAACCTTGTTAAATTTGTTTTCATTAGAATGAAGTACAATTTGCAGCCTTACGATATTAGAAACTTTAAAATTATTCTGATTACAATTGTATCGTTAGGTTTGTTGTTTGTACTTCCTGAGGTTATAAACATTTATGTAAGTGCAATATATAAAACAGTTTTTTTAAGTGCTTTATATTTAGGAATGATATATGTTACGAAATCAGTTGTTATCTCTGAAATCTCTAAATAAGGCGAATGACATTAGTGTATAACTTTTTATGTATTTCAGTCTTTGCCAATGACATGTTTAGGGTTTGCTGAAAACTTTTTAAAGCATTAATTTACAGCAGCAAACATGTGTTTTTTTTAAGAGTTTTGATTTTCGATCGTTAATTTTTCATCAAGGGGAAAAGTGACAAAAGATAGAATGAAAGTAACAATTAATGGGTATGCGCGTTTTTTAGCAGCCCCTATTTAGTGATGAGTGTTGAGTGATGAGTTTTTATTTGTCTAAAAACAAATAAAAATTGCCTAAGTTAATATGTGGGCTCTTCTATAAATTTATATGAAAACATTGTGGCACACTAAAAGAAAAAGAAGCCTGTTTTGGGCTTCTTTTTCTTAATTGTAGCGGTGGTGTTTAGGTGTCATCAATTAACGAAGGGCAAATGCTGTGTTTTTATAGGCTTCTTAAAGAAAATTAGAACTGTTTAGCATAAAAAATAGCCCCTATTTTGTAGGGGTAATTAATACCAAACACATATATTAAATAGTCTAATACATTTTGACAAATATTTCATTAAAAAAACACAAAAAGCTTTAGTACATCCGCTTTGCGTTAGCGGGAGTCCCGAGAATATCGGGATTGTTTGAGCTTCCCAAAAAAATCGGGACGAGTGCCGAACACGCGATCCGCCGCGGCGGAAACGCCCTAATATTTATTTCATAACACATTGTAAATAA
>CALPQG020000229.1 GCA_943325655.2 Bifidobacterium breve
CCGGCACCACTGATTTTGTACTAAAAGCCAATAACCAAGGTACTTCTGGTCCCAATACTTGCGCAATAAAAGTGAATGGTGGCAATTCAACGTCTCTTTCCCTGGATTTAACCAGCGGTCAGGCGATAAGGATTGTGTTGTAAAACTACTTTTTGAATAAATGAAAACGTTAATTCAGTCATTATACTGACTGAATTTAGCTTAATTCAGTCAGTATAATGACTGAATTAAGCTTAATTCAGTCAATTCAATTTTGATTCCCCACAATACATGTTATATTTGTAATAGATTTTTACATTTATAATTATGGACACGATTCAAAGACCACTCAAACAAATTATTAATAAATACCTGACCAACAATAAAGTAATCATACTTTTAGGGTCAAGGAGGGTTGGGAAAACTATTTTAATTAAAAGCATTGAAAATGATTTTGAGGGTAATAAACTTCATCTCAATGGTGACGATATTGATACCCATGTAATTTTAAAAGAAAGGACAGTTGCAAACTACAAAAGACTTTTGCAAAATGTGGCATTATTAATTATAGATGAAGCACAGGAAATTCCAGAAATCGGGAAAATACTGAAACTGATTGTGGATGAAATTAAACCTATAAAAATTATTGTTACCGGTTCTTCAGCCTTTGATTTATTAAACAATACAGGTGAGCCACTTACTGGCAGAAGTTATAGTTTTATGCTTTATCCCATAGCCCAGTTAGAATTAATGCCAAATGAAAATATACTGAATACCCGACAAAATTTAGACGAAAGGTTAATATATGGCTCTTATCCAGAGTTGTTTCATTTAAATACACTTGCAGAAAAAGAAAATTACCTGAAATCCCTTGTGCAGTCCTATTTGTTAAAAGATATTTTGGCTATTGATAATGCTGTCAGAAATACGGCTAAGTTCAATGATTTACTCAAATTATTGGCTTATCAAATCGGGAAAGAGGTTTCTTATGACGAATTGGGGAAGCAATTGGGGATGAGTAAAAATACCGTCGAAAAGTATTTGGATTTATTAAGCAAAGTCTTTATCATTTATAAAGTATCAGGGTTTTCAAGGAATTTAAGAAAAGAAATTGTTAAGACTACCCGTTGGTTTTTTATGGACAATGGTATCAGAAATGCCATTATTTCTAATTTTAATTTGCCAGCACTCAGGTTGGACATGGGCGAATTATGGGAAAATTACCTGATGGCTGAACGAATCAAAAGAAATACATACAAGGAATTAAGTATTCAAAAATATTTTTGGCGCACCTATGACCAGCAAGAAATAGATTTGATAGAAACACAGCAGGATACGATACATGCTTTTGAGTTTAAATATGGAGACAATAAAATAATTAAAGTCCCTTCGGGATTTAAGCATGCTTATCCTAATGCTAATTTTACGGTTATCAATAGGGATAATTACTTAGATTTTATTGCTTAGGAGATATTAATCAATTTATTTCAACAATAAAATCTTAACCGTAGCCAAAAATCTTCTGGTAAAGAGTTCTGCAGTATTGATTTTAATGGCTTTTAAATACCACGTGAAGGCCGATTTTTTCTGTTGAGACAAAGCCAAATGCAATGCGCTATAAGAAAGCATGTGTGCATAAATATGGTTGATTACTTTTTGGCCAAATACGGTTTTGAAAACGAGGTCTTTTTGAAGAATGTCAACGAGCATATTGGTCCTGTCAAGCAGTTGGGTTTCTTTGAAGTGAAGCACGCTTCTCGTGTCGTGTTCTATCATGCAGGCGGTAACCACATTTTGGTAACACAAACGGTGACGTGCGAGGATTTGAAGCCAGCAAGCCCAGTCTTCGGTACCGGAGAATTGCCTGATTTCAGAAAAGGAAAAACCTTCATCGAGGTAATTTTGTCTGTTGATAAATACGCCGATACAGCTTAAAAAATTGCCTTGTAACAATGCCTGGTTTGGATTTAAAACTTCCGTGTGGGCAATCAATATTTTTCCTTTTTGGTCTTTGGTTTCATAGCCCTGGCCATAAAATACGACTTCGTTATTTTCTGTCAGGAAATTGTAGGCTTCCTGAAGGTGGTTGGGGTACATCAAATCATCGGAGTCAATAAAGGTCAAAAACTTGCCTGATGCTTTGGTGATCCCATAATTTCTTGCAGCACCTCGTTCTTCATTTTGTTTGGCAAAGTAATTTACTTTTTCAGCAAGTAATGGGGTGATGACCTCTAGGGTATTGTCGGTACTTCCGTCGTCTACCAGTATGATTTCAAAATCTGTAAATTGCTGCGCAAGGATGGACAGTATTGTTTTTTCAATAAATTCAGCCCTGTTGTAGGTCGCAATGATGACAGAAAAAAAAGGAGTTTTAGACATACAATTGGGTGAGTTTTTCTACGTAAAGTGGAAGTGAAAACTTTTCTACGACACTGTTTTTACCATTTAAAATTAATTGATTTTTTAATTTTTCATCTGATAAAATGTGATTGATTGCATTTTCAATTTGACTTGAATTTTTAAAGTCAACTACCAGGGCATTTACTTTGTCCTGAATGAATTCTGAAGCTACACCCGAAAGTGTAAAAACTGACGGTACGCCCGACGCCAATGCTTCGATATAGGTTTGCCCAAATGCCTCAATGGTGTCATTGATAGGAACGTGTATGAAAATATCCATCAAACTATATAATGTAGGCAAGTCATTTTCAAAACCTATTTCTACGTAATCTTCTTTGGCTACATATTCCTTTAGCAGTTGGTGAACTTGAGATTTGTAATCGCCATTACAGTTTGCGAGTAATAAAAATGCATTCGGATGCTTTTTCTTAACAGCGGCAAAAGCTGGAATAATGTATTGTAAGCCTTTTAATTCCACATACCTTGAAATGACTCCGACTACTGGTTGTTGATTTCCAATGCCGTACTTCAGCTTCATGGCGTCCTGTTTTGCATTGTCCACAATAGCAAAATCTTGGAGCGCAAATCCATGGTGTATGACATGTATTTTATATGCAGGTACCTGCTCAAATTTTTCCAGAACTGCTCTTACTTTGTTTGATATGGCGATGATGTCAGTAGCGAGTTTATTGATGTAAATGTCATATTTTACAGCCTTAGGATAATAATCGTGGTGATTGGTAGAATAATGCCTGGTGTAAATTCTTTTAGGAACTCGGGCCAGCCATGCAGCTGTCATTCCAGCCATGCATGCATCAAACAAGTGACAATGAATAACTTTAATGTTGTTGAAAATCAAATACCAAAATATTTTCAGTACCGCTAAAGGCATGTCTTTCTTGGAATGGTATTGAATTCTTTTAACAGGTATTTGAAGTGATTTTAAATGTTGTTCTAAAATACTATGGCCAGGATTGAGTAAAATAAAGTGCAAGGAAATTGATTTTTTGTCTAAAGTACTTGCAATCCATTCGAATGCCAACGCTTTGTCAATATGAGAGATGATATAACAGACTTTAGTCGGCATGTATGCTTTTAGGTAGTAAGGTATATTGTTGGAAAATGATTTCTTAAAATTGAGAATTTTGAGTCAAAATAAAAATTAATTCATGAGTTTAGGGTAAAAGAATTCAGGCATGAAATAATAATCCTCTTTTATTTATTTTGTTTCTGTGAATATGTTTGCAGTTATAAAATTAATTCCTAGATTTGTACTTTCATTCACAAGATTAGAGGTGTAAGATAATATGATAATCATTAACATTAAAGAAAACGAGTCAGTTGACAAAGCGCTAAAAAGATTCAAAAAGAAATTTGAGCGTACAGGTGTGTTAAAAGAACTAAGATCAAGAACAGCTTTTGAAAAGCCTTCTATCACTAGAAGAACTCAGGTTTTAAGAGCTAGATATAAAGAGGTAACCTACGGTCAATTTAGAAACTAATCTGAATTCGTAAAAATCTATAAAATAGGGTTAGGCTTACAAGTCTGACCCTTTTTAGTTTATGATAAATTCTTTTTTGAAATATCTCGATTTTGAAAAGCGCAGTAGTAAACATACTATTACCGCGTATACCAACGACCTTCATCAATTTACAGATTTTTTGGTGCAACATTACCAATCTCTTGCTCCTGAAAAAGCAGATTATCAAATCATCAGGACCTGGATAATGGAATTGTCGCAAGACGAAATTGTTCCAAGATCCATCAACAGAAAGATTGCATGCCTGAGGTCCTTCTATAAGTTTTTGATGGCTCGAGGTAAAATCAGCATGAACCCAATGCTGAAAATAAAAAGCCTGAAAACAAAAAAACAACTGCCGGTATTTGTAGCAGAAAATAGCTTGGAAACATTGCTGAACCTAGATATTTTTTCGAATGATTTTTTCGGTATCAGGGATAAATTTATGTTGGAAATGTTTTATGGAACAGGCATTCGTTTGGCCGAACTTATAGGCCTCACCGAAAGTAGTATCAATATTTTTGACCGAACGGTAAGGGTTTTGGGTAAAGGAAATAAGGAAAGAATTATCCCAATTCACCACACCTTGCTAGAAATCACGAGCTTATATATTCATTCAAAAAAACATCATTTTTCTGACAACCTGAATCCATACCTGTTCGTTACAGACCAAGGAAAGCAGCTCTATCCAATGTTTGTGTATCGCAAGGTAATTCATTATTTGGGGCTGATTACGAAGCAGGAAAAAAGAAGCCCTCACGTATTGAGACACACTTTTGCTACCCATTTGTTAAATAAAGGTGCCGACTTGAATGCCATAAAAGATCTTTTGGGGCATACAAGTTTAGCCGCTACGCAAGTGTATACGCACAATTCGCTCGATAAATTAAAAGCTATTTTTGAACAGGCTCATCCTAAAGCATAAATTTATATTTGTCATATTTAAAAGTAAGGTCATGAAATTACAAATTCACTCCATTCACTTTGATGCAGATCAAAAACTGTTAGATTACATTCAAAAAAAAGTGGATAAACTACATAAATTTTATGACAGGATTACGGACGGGGAAGTTTTTTTAAAACTAGACAAAGGGGATAAGGTTGACAACAAAGTCGTAGAAATTAAAGTGAATGTGCCTGGTTCTTCTTTGTTTGTAAAA
>CALPQG020000230.1 GCA_943325655.2 Bifidobacterium breve
ATGTTCCATTTTGAAATGCCAGGTAATACTCCACCAGAAGCATCTTTATAGGCTACTTGGGTAGCAACATTATTAATCAGTTCAGTATGACCAGTTTCTTCCAAAGGCAGTGGTGCATTTTTGAATGATACATATTTGCCATCGGTATAAGCAAGTGCTGCATTTAGGGTTAAGAATTTTTCCAATTGGTAACTACCATCAATTTCTAATCCTTTTACATTTACTTTTTCAGCATTTGCAAGATAGCCTCTATTTACGCCAAGTTCTGGTGATTGCACGTTGGTTTGATAATCTTTGATGTCTGTATTGAATGCCGTAATATTCAACAAGGCGCCTTTAAAGGGTTTAGACTTGATACCTAACTCGTAATGCTGTACATATTCTGGTTTAACTACGGCTACTGTCAAATCGGCTTCTCCTTTGGTATTCGTCGGCAAACCTCCAATATTAATCCCTACAGGTTTGTAGGCGGTAGAATAAGTGGCAAAAGTATTTAACTTTTCATTTGGTCTATAAGAAAGCGTGATATTACCAGCTAAATTTTGATTGGTCGTACCAGTACTGAACACTTGATCTGCATAAACTGATTTTTTAAGTGCGAGCAATTTGGTATCTGTGGTTTGTAATCCTCCATAAGTTAAACGGCTAAAGTCAGCTTCTTTTTTGTCGTAAGTAAACCTTACACCTGGTAGTACGTGAAATCCTTTTAAAAATTCCCAGTCTGCTTGCGCAAATGCAGCGGTACTCAAAGAGTTTAATTTTGAATTGGTATTGGTGCCGTAATTGTTGAGTAATCCGGGGGTTGACAATAATGCTTGGTTCCCTGTATTGGATGTTTGCACAAATCGCCATTGGTCTTTGCCTGTTTCTTCTTTTTGGTCAATGCCTTTTAATGTTTGGCTAAGTACGTACAGGCCTACAACACCATTCATTTTTTCAGTAATATTTCCCGCATACCTAATTTCTTGAGAATATTGCTCATGTTTAGAAGTGGCCTGTGATTTGGTAAGCGCTGCCACTTCAGAAAAATCCCTGTCATTTACCGGATCCCAGTTCCAATACCTCCATGCTGAAGTAGAAGTAAGGGTTCCTTTTCCAATTTTATAGTCAATATTTAAGGATAGTCCACCAATGGACTGGTCATGGCGCCAAGGGGTGTTGGTGTATATTTTTCTAGCAAATGGTTCAATCGTTGGTTGTTGATAACCCAAGTCAGAAATGATTTTTGAATATTGACGGTGAGCATTTCTTTCTGTGGTGGTAACACCAGCAGTGACAAGAGAAGCTCCATCAGGACGTTGTACATTGACGTCACCTGAAAATAACACTTGTAATTTTTCTGAAGGCGTGTAGTATAATTGTCCTTTAAAACCCACGTTATTTTGACCATTATACCTTTGTTGGTCATTTGGGTTAAAAATTGTTCCTTGTCTTTGTGTTCCTGAAAAAGACAATCTTGTCGTTAAGTTTTTAGCCAATGCCCCTGTAACAGATGTTTTTGCTTGAATAAAGTTATAATTCCCGTAACTCAATTCTACTTTTGCTCCTGGCGCGGCACTTGGTTTTTTGGTGGAAATATTAAATGCACCTGCAGTAGTATTTTTGCCAAACAATGATCCTTGTGGACCTCGTAAAATCTCTATTTGATCCACATCAATAAAATCTAATGCCGTTGCTGCTGGACGAGCATGGTAAACACCGTCCACATAAAATCCAACACCTGGGTCTATCCCGTCATTGGTTAATCCAAAAGTAGAGCCTAATCCTCTAATATTCAGTGTGGTATTTCTTGCATTGGATGAATACAATTGTACCGTTGGCACGAGTTCTTTCAAACGATTGACGTTAAATGCGCCAGCATCTTCCGCCGATTGGCCACTTATCACTGTGATAGGAATGGGAATATCCTGTGCCACTTCTTTCCTTCTTCGCGCCACAACCACTACTTCCTCTGTCAATATCTCATCATGTGCTACTGTAATGTCAAAAGAGGTTTGCTTTAATTCATTGACAATTGTACTATGTGTTTTATACCCAAATAATTTAACCTCTAACGTAAATGGCGGAACCATTGCTCCTTTAAGCGTAAATCTGCCCAGGCTATCAGTTACTGTTTTTATTTTTGCATGTTTGATATGCACAATTGCACCAGGTACAGTTGCTCCATCTTTATCTTTCACAATACCGGTTATTGTTTCTTGTGCCATCGCAGTAGTTATCCAAATGAATAAAGTGGATAATAAGAGTAGTTTTGCTTTCATATTGATTTTGATTAGGTTTTAAATGATTACTGCCATACATTTTCCATTCATTTGTGTTGAATTGGAAAATAATATTTAAAGTATTTATTTATCTCTATAGTTATAATAGAGAATATTGATGATTATTAAATTTTGTGTTGATTTTTATTGACGGTAGTTGGGTATTAATAAAATACAGTTAGCAAAAAACTTGCTTTATTGCCATAGATCGTCAGCAAGTGGGTAGTAATAAAAATACGGTTAGCAACAACAGCATACTGTTGAAAAAATACGAAGAGATAGCAGTGGTAAAAGTCGTCTTGTTGCTTGTCGCTTTGTTTTCATTACCTATTAAGTTAATATTCTCTATTGATTTAGTATACAAATGTAATTCAAATGGAATGGAGAATGCAACTATTATTTAAAGTTTTTTTTAAAATGTGTTATGGATTTATTTATTGTCTTGATTTTTAATTTTTTATGTACTATGTTCCTCGTTAAAAGTGTAGCGGTAATTATTGGATAAAAGGTAAATTTGTTATTTTGCGTCAAATTTCATTGAATAATTTTTGATATTTTTTTCAGTAAAGCGACTCCAATGCTTCGATTTTATTTAACTTGGAGAGCAAAATAAAAATTCTTTCACAATGTCTAAAATTGTATTTGCTTCCATACTCAAACCTGTTACCGACACGCGGATGTATGAGAAAATGGCGAAAACAATTGTTCTTCATTCCTCAGCGGAGGTGCATATCATTGGGCATGCGATTGACTTGATTCCAAGTAAGAAAGAAAAAATAAATTTTCACCCAATATTTCAATTTAAGCGAATCAGTTTTGCAAGGATATTTGCTTGGTGTACTTTTATTCGAATGATTAATGTCATTAAACCGCAAATAATAGTGGTTTGTACCCATGAATTGTTACTGCCTGCTGTTATTTATAAAATGTTTAACAAAGTACAGCTCATATACGATGTTCAGGAAAATTATTACCTCAATATCCTGTATACCAATTCATTCACTTCTTTACTTAAATATCCTTTGGCCGTTTGGGTTCGGGCCAAAGAAATCGTTTGCGCTTCATTCATCAGTCATTTTATACTTGCCGAAACTTGTTTTGAAATCGAATGTAAACAGATGTTAAACCATCAAAAATATACCCTACTACCGAATCAATATGAAGGTGAAATTTGCGCCAAAAAACCCTTTGTGACAAGTAAAGGTTTTAACTTGGTTTATTCGGGAACAATTGGCGCTTCTTATGGGATTTGGGAAACCATCGTTTTGACTTCAAAATTATATGAAATTGATGCTCAAATTTCACTGATTATTATTGGTTTTAGCGCTGATGTCAACTTAATTGTAGCAATTCAAAAATACATTGCAGACAAACCTTATATCACGCTCATCGGAGGAAATACTTTGGTGCCACACCAACAAATAATTGAAACCCTTAAAAAAGCCGATTTTGCTGTATTAAGTTATCAATTCAATAAAAGTGTTGACAAAAGAATTCCAACAAAGCTTTATGAATGTTTGGCACTGCGCGTACCAATGCTTTTACCTGATTATGCGTCACATTGGTATAAAATTACCCAACCTTATACCGCAGCAATACCAATTGATTTTATTCATTTTAATGCTAGGGAATTGTATACCCAAATGTTAAGCACCACTTTTTATGAACAGGAACCAGCTGAATCAGTATTTCAGTGGAACCCACAAAAGCTGATGGATGTTTTTAAATTGGGATAAATTTTGACAACAAACAGGCTTTTTTTTAGGTTAGCTCATTGATTGTGCTTAAAATTGTATTTCTTAATAATGGCTACTATGAACAGAATTAACAAACTATTTGCAGCTAAACCCAATGGTGTTTTGTCTATTTATTTTACAGCGGGATATCCTGATATAGAGGATACTACTACGGTTATTAAAAGTTTAGCTAAGTCTGGAGTAGATTTTATTGAAATTGGTGTACCATTTTCAGATCCTTTAGCAGATGGACCTACCATACAAAGAAGCAGTGAAATCGCTTTAGAAAATGGCATGAGCATGCAGGTACTTTTTGAACAATTGGCCAATATCAGGCAAGAAGTTTCTATTCCTTTGTTGTTGATGGGGTATATCAATCCTGTGATTCGTTATGGGATAGAAGCATTTTGTAAGAAATGCAGTGAAATCGGAATTGATGGCGTGATTTTACCTGATCTTCCTATGGTGGAATATTTGGAAGACTATAAAGCTACATTTGAAAAATATAACCTGAGAAATATCTTCTTAATTACCCCTCAAAGTTCTGATGAAAGGGTGCGTTGGATTGACGAAAATTCTGATGGATTTATTTATATGGTAGCTACCGCTGGTACTACAGGAACGCGTGCAGATGTAAGTACGGAACAAGAAGATTATTTCAAAAGAATTAAGGCATTGAACTTGAAAAATCCTATCGTGGCTGGATTTGGTATTTCAGATCAACATACCTTTCAAAAAGCGACTTCTATTGCCAATGGCGCCATTATTGGGTCAGCTTTTGTTACGGCCTTGAAAAAAGGAGAAGATTTACCCGGAGATATTGAAAGGTTTGTGAAGGGAATTATTAGGTAAGTATACAGTATAATAAGTGCAAATTCTTTATTTTCTGTAACATAGACTCTATACTCAGTACCCTGTACTGATTTTCTAGAAGTAAAAATTAGTTGTAATCTTACTGATCAGGTTTTGACTTTGTTGGTGAAAGGCATAAGGTCCCATGCGGTAAAAAAAGCCTACCCCCAAACCTATATTTAAGCCTACAAGGTTTAAATTTAA
>CALPQG020000231.1 GCA_943325655.2 Bifidobacterium breve
ACACATTGTGTCAGGTGAAAACACCTGACACGGCAATAAGCTGTTGTAACACATTGTGTCAGGTGAAAACACCTGACACGGCGATAAGCTCTTGTAACACATTGTGTCAGGTGAAAACACCTGACACGGCGATAAGCTGTTGTAACACATTGTGTCAGGTGAAAACACTTGACAAGGCGAAAGCTCTTGTAACACATTGAGTCAGGTGAAAACACTTGACAAGGCGAAAGCTGTTGTAACACATTGTGTCAGGTGAAAACACCTGACACGGCAATAAGCTGTTGTAACACATTGTGTCAGGTGAAAACACTTGACAAGGCAATGAAGTTTCCCAGTACCCAGTACTCAAGACCCTGTACTATTCCACAATGGCTAAATAATAATTTTTTTTTCCTTTTTGAATCAGTAAATATTTATCATTTAACAAACTAAAATCAGGTTTTTGGTTTGGATCCTCTAATTTTATTTTGTTAATACTTACTCCTCCTGCATGAATCATTTTTCTTGCTTCTCCTTTAGAAGGAAATATCAACGTGCCAGAAAGTACCGCCAATAGGTCAGTAACAGATTCTGTTTGAGCCAAGGTAGCCTTGCTGAAATTTACCTGAGGAACTCCTTCAAAAACGGTCAATAAAGTACGCTCATCCAATTGTTGCAGTGTTTCTGTAGTTCCTTTACCAAACAATATATCAGAGGCTTGAATAGCTGCATCAAGATCAGCCTGAGAATGTACCATAATGGTCAATTCTTCCGCCAATCGTTTCTGTAAAGGTCGAAGATGTGGAGCTGATTCATGTTCTGCGATGATACTCTCAATTGTTTCTTTGGGTAATAGAGTAAAAATTTTAATCCATTTCAAGGCATCAGCATCAGAAGCATTTAACCAAAACTGGTAAAACTGGTAAGGAGATGTTTTTTCCGGATCAAGCCATATATTTCCTTTTTCTGTTTTCCCAAATTTGCCGCCATCAGCTTTGGTAATTAGCGGACAGGTAAATGCAAATGCTTCTCCCCCAGCCTTTCTTCTCACCAACTCCGTTCCAGTGGTGATATTTCCCCACTGATCGCTTCCGCCCATTTGAACTTTGGCATTTTTATTTAAATATAACCAATAAAAATCATATCCTTGAAGCAATTGGTACGCAAACTCGGTATAGCTGATTCCTGATTCACCTTCAATTCTTTTCTTTACACTGTCTTTGCTCAACATGTAGTTCACAGAAATATGCTTTCCTGTGTCTCTCAAAAAATCGATGAAACTAATTCCTTTGAACCAGTCGTAATTGTTTACAATTTCAGCAGCATTGGGTTTAGCTGGGTCGAAATCAAGGAATTTAGCCAACTGATTTCTAACACCTTTGATGTTGAAAGCAAGCGTTTCTTCACTCAACAAACTTCTTTCTTCACTTTTACCACTTGGATCTCCCACCATTCCGGTTGCACCTCCAACCAAAGCAATCGGCTTATGACCCGCTTTTTGTAAATGTACCAATAACAAAATAGGTACTAAACTCCCAATATGTAAACTGTCTGAGGTTGGATCAAATCCTATATAAGCGGTTGTTAATTCTTTGGCAAATTGTGCTTCTGTTCCCGGCATGATATCGTGTATCATCCCTCTCCACTTTAATTCTTCAACAAAATTATTCATCTAACGGTATTTTCTATAAAGCCCAAAAATACAAAGAATGTTGAATTAATAAACTATAGTAATAGAATTCAATAAGGATAAATCAAATATTCATCAATAAAAAATAAATCAGCGGATGAATATCACTAAATCCTTTGTTCAAATTTTAATAAAAGTAATTTCTATCAATTATTTATCAAACCGATTTACTAAATAAATTTCCTTGAGGAACAACTTCCCAATAACGTTCATCCAAACACATAGCAATATTCCGCACAAATGGTTTACCCTGTTCTGTAATTTCAATCACATTTTCATTGATTTCAACCAAACCATCTGATTGCAATTCAGACAAACGACCTGTAACTATTTCAAGAGATGCAGGAGAATAATCCGTGAGTTCTGTTTGGTGTTTGCACATCAAGTTTAAAATATGCATTCTGATTTTCTTGTCTTTGGGAGTTAAAATATGTCCTTTTGAAATTGGATATTCACCGAGATCCAGCTTCTCCTGATACGCCTCTACTTCTTTTATATTTTGCATAAATCCACCCCAGGTATCACTAATACTCGATACACCAAGTCCTAAAATAAATTCAGAAGTAGTAGTTGTATAGCCCATAAAGTTTCGGTGCAACAAACCATTTGCTTCTGCAACAAACAATTCATCATCTGGTTTGGCAAAATGATCCATCCCAATTTCTTTAAAATTATGTTTCAACAATTCAGTTCTCCCAAATTCATATAAAGCTCTTTTTTCAGGTCCTGAGGGTAAATCACTTTCAGTATAACGGCGTTGTCCGGCACTTTTCCATGGCACATGCGCGTAGCTGTAAAAAGCAATCCTGTCCGGATTCAGTAAAATCACTTTATCAATCGTAAAATCAATACCCTCCTTTGTTTGAAGTGGTAATCCAAAAATAATATCCACATTTATTCCTGTAAACCCCGCTTCTCTGGCCAGTTCAATAACCATCTTGGTTTGCTCAAAAGTTTGAATCCTATTGATAATAAATTGCACCTTAAAATCAAAATCCTGTACGCCTACACTCAATCTTTTAAAACCCAGTTTGGCCAACATTTGCAATTGTTCTTTGTTGGTATAATTGGGATGCACTTCAATACTAAACTCATATTTGGGGTGCAAGTCTACTTGTTCTAAAATAGCAGTCAGTATAACCTTTAAATTTTCTGCACTAAAAAAAGTTGGTGTCCCACCTCCTAAATGCAAGTCTTTTAAAACAGGTCTTTTGCCTTCAAACAATTTCAGGTACATATCCCATTCTTTCAAAAGCGACTGTATATAAGGAACTTCTACAGCATGATTTTTAGTAATTCGTTTATTGCAACCACAGTAAGTACATAAAGCTTCACAAAATGGCAAATGGATATAAAGACTAATTTCTCCATCATTCTCCTGAAAAGCATTGATCACTTCACCTTTCCAAGCTTCTTCTGAAAATGATGCATTGTCCCAATAGGGAACTGTCGGATAACTGGTATACCTTGGGGTTGGTACATCATATTGCATGAGCAATTCAGAAAACGTTTTGGAAATTTGCATAGCACAAAGTACTACCTGCAAAATGTTTTAATAAATGACAAAAATCAGTTCATAAATTGATGTTACTTTCATTAAAATTAATCTTAAATAGGGTCTGCTGAAAAACTCGCTTACCCATAAATTTTCACTATAATTCTATCTTTTGTCACTTTTTTCCTCTTAAGTAACTATATTGTGACCATTTGATAACCAAGGCTTTGTGCTTTCCTTTTAAGCTTCTTAATTTGTTGTTCTTTAAATACGTCCAAGTAATTATCTATTGGCATAGGATTGAATTTTACTTTATCTTTTATTAACTTATAAAATATTGTAGCTATTTTTCTTGCGGTTGCTACAACAGCTTTAGGAGTACCTCTTTTATTTTTTATGCGTTGGTAAAACATGGCTAACCAATTATTGCTTCTCTGAACCGAAAAGGCTGCCATTTTAAAAATTTGGCCTGCATGATTTTTCTTTTTCGGAATTCTACTACTCAACACCTTGCCTCCTGATATTTTATTGTTAGGTGCTAAATTTAACCATGACGTAAAGTGTTTAACTGTAGGCCATTTGTCCATATCTAAACCTATTTCACTTATAATTTCAATTGCATTGCTTTCGGTAATCCCAAAAATTTCAGACAAGTCAATACCCACAAGTTCTTCTAGGATTTCTTTCGCGTTAAAATTTAAATTATTCTTATTGCGTTTGGGTTTTTGTACCGGTTTTTCAAAATTAGCAATACCAGTTTTTTCTCTTAAATGATTTTCAATTTGAGCATCACATTCCTTTACCTTTTCATTGTAAATTTTAAACAGACTATAACTTTGTTCAAGTTCAAATATATGCTCTTCTTTCCATACTGCATTAAGTGATTTTATAATAGCATCTTTTTTCTCTGATTTTATTCTACAATCACAATATGAGGCTAGTACTTTAGCATTTCGCTCTCCCCTCAATATGGCTTGAATGATTTCCTGACCAGATTTCCCAGTAATATCAGTAATCACATGCTGTAACTTAACATTCATTTGCTCAAGCGCTTTATGCATCATTCGAATATGAGTAGCTGACATTTCTATCAAATTTTTACGATGACGCATATACGTTCTTAACTTACGAGCAAAACTATCTGGTTGAAAACTTGATGATAATAATCCACAACTATGTAACTGCCTTATCCAATCAGCATCACTTACATCAGTTTTTTTTCCTCGAACATTTTTAACATGTTTTGCCGTAACCAATATAACTTCAAAACCTGCTTCCTCCAACAATAAATACAAACTAACCCAATAAATACCTGTTGCTTCCATAGCAACTGTATCAACATTACATTCTTTTAACCAAGCGGCTATAGCATGAAGATCTTCGGTAAAACAACCAAAAGCCCTAATAGACTTTTCTGCAGATTCAGGATTAACAGAAACATAATGCTCTTTACTGGAAATATCTATTCCTGCTGCATTAGGATAGATAATGGGAAATGCTTTTGATTTTTGTTCTTTCATAATTCACATATTTGATAAAACAAACAGTGAGGTACTTTGTATTTAATAATATAAGCTCTTAAACGGGGTTGCAAAAGCACCACCAAACGGATTATCATTCAAAGTACACAGCCAAACTTGATAAGGGATTCAAGATACCATTAAAAAAACCGGCTTTTACCACTGATTATTTACACAAGTTACTTCACCGGATCAAAAGTGTCAACTATTTATTCACTTGATGAAAAAAGTAACCAACGAAAATCAAGACTGTATAAAAAATGCTACGAATTTGCTCCATTACGCTGAAACAAACTCGCCCCAAATTTGTTGGAAACACAAAATAATCGTGTG
>CALPQG020000232.1 GCA_943325655.2 Bifidobacterium breve
CCGAACACGCGATCCGCCGCGGCGGAAACGCCCTAATATTTATTTCATAACACATTGTAAATAAGCTCTTATTGAAAATTTATATCTTTATAAAAATCACCTAAAAAATTTTCAATTTAATTTAAAAAAATCCTCCTAATCCTAAATAAAATTTACTGAATTATAAAATTAAAGTTGACACAAACGGTCTATATTAAAAATGTATTTGGTATTAAGTATTATTGTATTCTAAATAAAGTATTTTTACCCTAAAATTTCATCAGTTTTTAGGTTTTTTAAGAAGTCAACTATCTCTAAATTAGGCATACAATTTAGATACATTTTAAATAGCAGAATATACTTCCCATATAAATTGTATTATTTTGATTGTCCTACTAAATTGCAGGGATTTGTATTTATATAAAACTTAAAAAACAAAAGAATGAGTTGGTTAACCACTACTTTCAGTTCATCTTTGGGCAAAAAGCTTATCATGGCGCTCACGGGGTTGTTCTTGTGTACTTTCTTAGTAGTACATCTTATCGGTAACTTACAGTTACTCAAAGCCGACGGAGGAGCATCATTTAACTTATACGCTAAGTTCATGACTTCTAATCCGTTAATTAAAACAACTTCTTATTTGTTGTATTTGAGTATTCTTGGCCACGCTTTCTGGGGATTGTCGTTGGTGTTTAAGAACAAAAAAGCAAGACCCGTTGGTTACCATGCTTCTAACAATTCCAGCACTTGGAATTCACGCAACATGGGTCTCTTGGGAACCATTGTTTTAGCCTTTATCATTGGGCACATGGCGCAATTTTGGTGGAAATACCACAATCCAGGAAGTAGCTATCCATTAGTCACAATTGAAGGAGAACAATATTATGACTTGTATATTATGGTAATTCATGCTTTTAAAGAAGCTTGGATGGTTGGTTTGTATGTAATTGCTATGGCAGCAATCGCTTTTCACTTGCACCACGGATTTCAAAGTGCTTTCCAAACCTTGGGTATAAATCACGCAAAATACACCCCTACCATTAAAGTGCTAGGAGCTGTTTTCGCTTATGTAACTTCAGCTGCATTTGCATTTATTCCTGTATATATTTTCCTTTTTGTGAAAGGATAATTGAAAAAGAATCTTGACTTTATTTAAAAAATAACAATATGACATTAGATTCCAAAATTCCTGCTGGTCCGCTAGCTGATAAATGGAAAAACCATAAATTCAACCTTAAAATTGTAAACCCTGCCAATAAGCGTAAATACGATATTATTGTAGTAGGTACAGGTTTAGCGGGTGGTGCAGCTGCTGCATCTTTGGGTGAACTTGGTTACAATGTAAAAGCTTTTTGTTTTCAGGATAGTCCTCGTCGTGCGCATTCTATTGCCGCTCAAGGAGGTATCAATGCGGCAAAAAATTATCAAAATGATGGTGACTCTGTTTACCGTTTATTTTATGACACCATCAAAGGTGGAGATTACCGTGCACGTGAAGCAAATGTTCACCGTTTAGCGGAAGTTTCTGTAAACATCATTGACCAATGCGTGGCACAAGGTGTTCCTTTTGCTCGTGAATATGGTGGTTTATTGGACAACCGTTCATTTGGTGGTTCTCAGGTATCCCGTACTTTTTATGCCCGTGGGCAAACGGGACAACAATTACTTTTAGGCGCATACTCTGCCTTGAACCGTCAAATTGGTTTGGGTAAAGTGCAAATGTTTCCTCGTACCGAAATGCTTGATGTTGTTTTAGTAGACGGCCATGCGAAAGGTATTGTGACAAGAAACCTAGTCACTGGCGCCATCGAATCTCACTCGGGTCATGCGGTATTGCTTTGTACTGGTGGTTATGGTAACGTTTTCTATTTATCAACCAATGCACAAGGTTCTAATGTAACTGCGGCTTGGAGAGCACACAAAAGAGGTGCTTTGTTTGCTAACCCTTGCTTTACACAAATTCACCCTACTTGTATTCCTGTTTCTGGCGATCATCAGTCTAAATTGACGTTGATGTCTGAATCATTAAGAAATGATGGTAGGGTTTGGGTACCTAAAGCACCAGGTGACAAACGCAAACCAGAAGCAATACCTGAAGATGAAAGAGATTATTTCTTAGAAAGAAAATATCCTTCTTTCGGTAACTTGGTACCTCGTGATGTGGCCTCAAGAAATGCCAAAGAAATGTGTGATTCCAATAAAGGCGTTGGCGCAAGTGGATTAGCGGTATATTTAGATTTTGCTGATTCTATCAAAAGGTTGAGCGAAAAAACGGTTGCTGCGAAATACGGAAACTTGTTTGACATGTACCAACAAATTACGGGTGAAAATCCTTATAAATCTCCGATGAGAATTTACCCTGCGGTACACTATACCATGGGTGGTCTTTGGGTAGATTATAACTTACAAACTACCATTCCTGGCTTGTACGCTTTAGGAGAAGCTAACTTCTCTGACCATGGCGCAAACAGGTTAGGTGCTTCTGCTTTGATGCAAGGTTTGGCTGATGGCTATTTTGTAATTCCTTCTACTGTGGGCGATTATTTAGCGACCATTGGTCCTAAACCAGTAGATAAAAACCATCCTGCCTTCCAACAAACGGTGGATGAAGTGAAAGCTAAAGTCAAACAACTGCTTGCCATCAACGGCAACAAAACAGTGACTGAATACCATAGAGAATTGGGTAAAATCATGTGGGATTATTGTGGAATGACACGTAATGAAGCAGGTTTAACCAAAGCTAAAGCCTTAATCAAAGCATTGAAAGCTGATTTCTGGCAAAATGTGAAAGTAGTTGGTGAAAACGAAGAACTTAACGCCAACCTTGAAAGGGCTGGTCGTGTAGCTGACTTTATTGAACTTGGTGAATTGATGGTGGATGATGCCTTGGACAGGAAAGAATCTTGTGGTGGTCACTTCCGTGAAGAAAGCCAAACAGTAGAAAACGAGGCAAAACGCGACGATGCCAACTATTTCTATGTAGCGGCTTGGGAATACAAAGGTGAAAACCAAGAAGAAGAAGTGCATAAAGATGCTTTACAATACGAATTTGTAAAACCTTCTGAACGTAGCTATAAATAGTGTTATCACATTTATAATTTCTTTAAAGAAAATTATTCATAAGACCAATATTGAATCAGGCTTATACCAAGGAAACCCTAAACGTAACCTACAAAAGCTTTATTCTTAACTCATAAAAGCCTCATAACATGGGAAACATGAATTTGAAATTAAAGGTTTGGCGTCAAAAAAACAACCAAGCTGCAGGTAAAATAGTGGACTACAACGCAGAAGGCATTTCTCCAGACATGTCGTTCTTGGAAATGCTTGATGTAGTAAACGAAGGTATTATCAAAAAAGGAGATTCACCAATTGCTTTTGACCACGATTGTCGTGAAGGGATTTGTGGGATGTGTTCTTTACACATCAACGGCAAACCTCATGGCCCTGGAAAAGGCGTTACGACTTGTCAATTGCACATGCGTAGCTTTAAAGATGGTGACACTATCGTCATTGAACCTTGGAGAGCGTCTGCCTTCCCTGTCATCAAAGATTTAGTAGTTAACCGTTCGGCATTTGACAGGATCATGCACAAAGGTGGTTTCGTTTCTGTAAACACAGGTAGTGCACCTGACGCTAACGTGATTCCTATTCCAAAAGTAATTGCTGACGAAGCCTTTGAAGCAGCAGCTTGTATTGGATGTGGTGCTTGTGTAGCGGCTTGTAAAAATGCTTCTGCCATGTTGTTTGTTTCTGCTAAAATTTCTCAATTGGCATTGTTGCCACAAGGGCAAGCAGAACGTCAAGCTCGTGTTGAAAACATGGTAGCACAAATGGATGAGGAAGGTTTTGGATCATGTACCAACACTGGAGCCTGCGAAGCAGAATGTCCAAAAGAGATTTCATTGACGCATATTGCGCGCATGAACAGAGAATATTTTGGCGCTAAATTGAATTCGAAAAATGTATAAAAATTTTTAACAGGGACATACAAAAAGCCACTCCATACCGAGTGGCTTTTTTGGTATGTCGGGTAGGGTAATTTTATAGCAAGGTGAACGTCTTTAGGGGTATGGAGAACGCGTTAGCCATTTAATGTATGAAATTGCAGTACAGTAGTCTATAGTGAAAATATTTCTTAGGTCTCTTTCTAAGGCCTTTGCCCTGCACATATTTTGGTTAAAGGCCTTAAAATAAAAAGTAGCTCAAAAGACCCAACCCAGCACCAAACCCAGCGCTACGCGATAAAAAAGAAGAAGAAGCTGTTCATTCATCATCAATTGGTGATGAATTCATCGAAAACCTACTCGTTTTCAAAAAATAATGATGATTTCATCGACACCTAAAGCCCTTCGACTTGGGAGAAAGGTTTGGGAGGAGGTTTTTACATGGAATTTTTAAAACTTAAATGTTTTAATGCGTTTAAGTTACTTTATTTTTTGATTCCAAAAATTTTATTTATTTTTATGGAATATTGCAACTCAAGTACCCGAACATTACCCAGCTATTCACCGTATATTAAACAAACCATAAGCATCACCATGAAAAAACAATTCTTAAAAACCGCATTTAGTACATTGATTATCAGTGCTTTATGAGGGGGGGGGTAAATGCCCAAGTAGGTATTGGTACCACCACTCCTAACGCCTCGGCGGTATTGGATCTAACCAGCACCACCCAAGGTTTATTACCTCCACGTATGACTGCCACGCAGCGTACCGCCATTTCTTCACCAGCAGCAGGGCTTATGGTGTATCAAAGTGATGGAACTTCCGGACTTTATTATTATACTGGTAGTGCTTGGGTGTACATTATCAATGGAACCGCAGGATCAGGTGATATGACTTTAGCTGGAGATCAGACAGTAACCGGTGCCAAGACCTTCGGAGCGGCAGGCAATGTAGGCAAACTTGTGATTGCAGGTTCAACTTCAGGAACAACAATCTTAAATGCCAATGCTACGGCAGGCACAGGAACAGTAGTGCTTCCAACCACAGGAACGCTTGCTACCTTAGCGGGAACAGAAACATTGA
>CALPQG020000233.1 GCA_943325655.2 Bifidobacterium breve
GGTAATAACCCTTGGTTAGTGCTGGTTAGATCCAATACCGCCGAGGCGTTAGGAGTAGTGGTGCCAATGCCTACTTGGGCATTTACCCCCCCCATAAAACACTGAAAATCAGCGTACTAAATGCGGTTTTTAAGAATTGATTTTTCATGGTATAAAGGTTTTTTGTTTTTTTGTGAGCGTTTTATTGGGGCTATATGTTAATAAAACAAACATAAACTTTATTAACCTATTTTCAAAATCACAAGAAGAATATGTGTGGACAAAGGCCTTAAAAAAGTAGCTCCAAAGCCTCCTCCCAAACCTTTCTCCCAAGTCAAAGGACTTTAGCTCCCGATGAAATCATCATTTTTTTTTTGAAAACGAGTAGGTTTTCCATTAATCATACGTTGATGATTAATGGAAAACTCCCTTCTCCTTTATAACTGAGCACGAGCGTGTGAAGGTTACGCGCGTAGCGCTGGGTTTGAGAGGAGGCTTTATACATTGAATTTTTAGGCTAGTTATTTTAATGCGTTTGCCCTGGTCTCATTACACTAATGCTGTAAAACTTCCTCCACAGCGGTCACGTCTACCAACATAGGTTCACCATCAATGATGGCAGACAAGACCACTTTCGTTAATTCATTGACCAATATAGGGTCATATTTGGCGCGTACTTTTACATAATTTTCGGTAAAGCCATGCATCATGCCGTTGTCGCCAATTTCTTCTTCAAACAACACGGTAGCCGTTTTGCCTAAATTTTCTTCATAAAAAGCGCGGCGTTTCTTTTCAGACAAAGTCCTCAACATGGTCGTACGGCGTTGACGTTCGGCCAAAGGCACCACGCCCTCTAAGTGAATGGCCGCGGTATTGTCGCGTTCAGAATAGGTAAACACATGTAAATAGGAAATATTCAACTCATTTAAAAACTGGTAAGTTTCTAAAAAATCTTCTTCCGTTTCGCCCGGAAAACCCGTAATCACATCTACGCCCACACAACAGTGCGGCATCAAGTTTTTGATTTGCGCAATGCGTTCCACATACAAGTCACGTTGGTAGCGGCGACGCATGAGCTTCAATATTTTATTGCTACCCGATTGTAAAGGGATGTGAAAATGAGGTACAAACTTATTGGATTCAGACACAAAAGTAATCACCTCATCGGTAAGTAAATTGGGTTCGATAGAAGAAATCCTAAACCTTTCAATTCCTTCCACCACATCTAAAGCTTTTACCAAATCTAAGAAGCGTTCTTTTCGTTCGCCATTTTGCAAGCCAAAGTCACCGATATTCACCCCCGTGAGCACCACTTCTTTGGTATCTGTTGAGCCAATTTCTTGGGCCGTTTTTACAATATTGGCAATGGTATCGCTACGGCTTTCGCCACGCGCCAAAGGTATGGTACAAAAAGTACAGCTATAATTACAACCATCCTGCACTTTTAAAAAAGTACGGGTACGGTCGTTGATGGCATAAGAAGTATTGAAAGTAGTAGCTTTGTTGATGTCTTGGGCAAATACCTGAGGACTTTCTTTTTTAGTAAAATCATCCAGGATATCCAATAACCTGAATTTTTCGGAAGCACCCAATACAGCATCTACACCCTTAATTTCAGAAATTTGCTGTGGTTTCAATTGGGCATAACAGCCCACAATGGTGACAAAAGAATTGGGGGAAATCTTCTTCGCTTCTTTCACAATTTTCTTGCATTTCTTGTCCGCGTTTTCTGTTACCGAACACGTATTGATTACAAAAATATCAGGACTGTCATTAAAATCAACTTTCAGGTATCCCCTATCTTCAAATAACCTGGAGATAGTAGAGGTTTCAGAAAAATTTAATTTACATCCTAAAGTATAGAAAGCGACTTTTTTCATCATGTAGAACTTAATACCTCCGTGAAAATTCAACCCACACTGAGGGGTACAAATTTACAATCATTTATTTAGATAATCTTGAAATAATTCTTGTAAATATGCCTGACCAGTAGACAATTCTTTGGGGTGTTTTTTTATTTCTTCTGAATTGATTGGAAGATTTCCTTTGTTGTCAAAATAAATTGTCGCAGCAGGAGAAAGAAAACCAAAGCCATTGTTAAAACTGTAATAAGCAAATGCTTGGGTTGAAGTATTGAACACATCATTGCTAAACCGATAAGCATCCGACTTCAACTGCAATTGATTCAATAAGCTTTTGGCCAAATCAGTTTGCGAACATAACTGTGTCATCACTGTATCTTGCATGGCCAAAGCGCCGCCAAGCCAAAGCATTGGGATATGAAACTTTTCTTTGTCGTGATTGGGAGAATCTCCAGGCATACGGTGTCCGTGATCGGCGGTAATAATAACCAAAGTATTTTTCCACCAAGCCGTTTTTTTCGCTTTGGCAATAAATTCACCAATGCTTTTGTCGGTATACCAGGCTGAATTTTTAAACAAGGTTTCAATATCATTTCCTTTGAATGGAGCTACAATTGGTATTTCAAAAGGCTCGTGGTTACTCAAGGTAAAAATAGCGTCAAAGAAAGGTACTTTTGTTTTATTCAAATCATTGAACAACCTTTCAAAAACAACATGGTCATGCACTCCCCATTTTGAATTGTAAAACTTTTCATCAAAATCAACTTTAGAAACATTGTTTTGAAAACCGCCTCCCAGAATATAAGATTTCAAATTGGCAAATTCCATTTCACCACCATAATAATAGGCAGTAGCATAACCTGCCTGAAGTAAATCCTTCCCTAAGTTTGGTAAATGAGCAGCTTTTTTATTGTCAAAAATAATACTCGTAGTGGGTTGAGAAGGATAGCCGCTTAATATCGCAGTCATCCCTTTGTCACTTCTGTCGCCGGAAGCATAACAATTGTTAAAGAAAATCCCTTCTTTGGTCAAAGCATCAAAATTGGGGGTTACGTCTTTTAAGCCACCTTGAACACCGATAAATTTGGAAGAAAAACTCTCCACAATCATCAGTAAGACATTGGGTTTTGGAGTATTTAAAACACTAAAATGTTTGGAAGGGTCAACTTGATACAGGCCATTGAACAAATTGATGGCTTCCTTTTCAGGAAATTTGACAAAAGGATTTACGGTTTGGTAATTTTTTTCCGTAATGGCATAGCACAAATTCCAACATGGATTTACGGCAGCATCATTGGCAAAAAACTCATTTGAAAAATAAACCGCACTGGCGTTGATTGGAATTTGCTGCAAACCACCTCGCGAAGGGATAATTAAGGCGGCCGTGAAAAACAACATTAAACTTCCCTGTAGGTATGACTTTTGAATATTATTCAAATACTTGTTGACCAAATACTGATTGAATAAATATTTAAATGCGAAATAAGTAAGCATCCAAAAGGCAATCAACAAAAATAATGGAGAAGACCAGACAGAAGCAATCATTTCAGTTGGGGCACTCAAATATTTAAATGTAGTACCATCAATCCTAAACCCCCAAGCCTTGTACAATTCTAAATCTGCAACGATGATAAAACTCGTGAGCAATAAAACAACCGTATTGTATAATTTTAGGGATTGGGCAATTTTAGTCGAAGGCCTAAAATTCCCCAAAGTGATAATCAAACCTGGAACAATTGCCAAATAACTGGCAAATGCAATGTCTAATTTAAGTCCATTGAAAAAAACACCAATGAAAGTATAGAAATCTAACTTCAATGACTTATCAAAATGGTAGCCCATAAAAATGAGCTTATTGGTGACAAAATAGCCAATCCAAAATGCCCAGTAAAACAGAAATGCAAGTATATTTTTCAATTGATTATTTCCTTTGAAACAGTAAAGATAAACAAAAATACAATTTGAAAACCATTACCTGGTGAAAGCTTAGAAGCGAATACACCAAAATCGGTAGGCAATTGAAACTAATCTCAAAATCTATCGAAGATAAGATTATATCCCTGTATCCTTCCTGTTTTACTAAAATGGCTTACGGTTGATTTTGGGAGAGCGTATTCCATGGCTCGCTTATGCTCTCATTTTAGCCTTATATTAGTTTTCTATACGTCAAAACTCCAATATACAGAGGTATTTTTCAGATGTTACTTCACCGTAGACACCCTATATCACTAACAATCCTATCAACTCGGCTTGTACAAAGACTTCCACGTTGAGAGAAAATTACCATGCCCGACAAACTAAAATAGCCCCCCGAAACTCGAGGGGCTATATTCAACCAGGTTAAGGATCCTATTTTTTAGCGCAACAACCTTTTTTAGCTTTCTTATCACAAGAAGACGAAGAAGTACAACATTTTTCAGTAGTACAAATTTTTGCACAGTCTTCCTTGACAGCTATCCCTTCTTTGGATTTTTTCTCCTCAGAGGTCATCTTATCCCATTTTGTGCAAAGTTCTTTACACTTGTCACTTTTACAATCTTTACAACAACTGCACTCTTGGTTGTGGGTACCGTTACTTGTATTGACTGTTGCCATAGAGGCATTGAAATTCATTGCGATAACACATAGCATTAAAGCCATGTAAGACATAAAATTTTTCATTTTGAGTTTGGGTTAAATGGTTTTACTGAATAATAATCAACAGGTAATTACTAAACCATTTGTGGAGGATGCCATGCAGCTGAAATATAAATCACAAAAAGTTTAACATCAAAATCAAAGAATTTATCCTGCGAAAGTAATATGGCAGCATAATCAATATTTAAGTTTGTCATCAAAACACAAAAACCACAACAACTCATAAAAGGATTGCATAAACTTTTACAGCAAGAATTATTTTCGGATTGCTCCGTTTGGTGTTCTTTTTGAGTTGCACAACAAGATTTATTACCTGAAACCTCATTTACAGACACCCTTACTGGCATAGCAGCAGTGATTGTCATAAACAGGATAAATACACCTAATAGGGTTGTAAGGAATTTCATTACTTGGTTAACGTAAGTTTTGAATTAAATGATATATGCCCAACGAATATTTAGGAAAATAGTTCATGTATTTAAATTGAAATAATATTTCAAATGATTTTTTAGCCTATA
>CALPQG020000234.1 GCA_943325655.2 Bifidobacterium breve
AGACGGCATTGTGGGACTCTTGCCCAATGCCAAAAAAGATGGGGGAGTATTGATTACCGGTGAGTTTAACTTAGTGCTTCGCAATTTGTTTCAAACCGGAAAAACCTTTAAAGGCGAGTGGAGAAGGTTTCAGGAAGCATCCCAATTGTTGAACCTTGATTATTTCCATCCCAATTTACTACAATCAGATTTTGATGTTGCTGGGGCATTTAATTTTCTAAAACAGGATTCTACTTTTTTAAATATGAACAGAAAATTGTCTGTGTTTTACAGGTTGGAAGGAAATGGGAAAGTGTCGCTCAATATAGGGTATATTTCTTCCAGAATTGGCACGAATAAATCATTGAAATCGGCAACGGTCTTGCCGAGCTATGCTGATTTTGATTACGTGTCGTATGGTTTAGGCTATGATTACAACAGTTTGGATAATTTATTTTATCCACGAAAAGGAATTTTATTCCATGTTGATTTATCTATTGGGAATAAAACCATCAAAAAAAATGCAATTTTTGACCAGCATCTCTATGACCGTGTCAAATTGCAAACGGTAATGATGGTTGGAAATATCTCCTTAGAAAAATTCGTTAAAGTAGGAGGAAACAGTGTTTTTTTACTCAAAACGGTAGGAGGGAAAATATTAAATCAAAATATATTCTTCAATGACTTATACCGCTTGGGAGGCCTGAAGTCAATCCGTGGATTTAATGACAATTTCTTTTATGCCTCAGACTATACTATCAACACCTTAGAGTTTAGGCAATACATTGATGAAACCTCTTATTTGCTCCTTTTTGCGGAACAATCGTACTTGTATTATAATATCACAGATGGTAAATTACTCGATTATCCTGCAGGTTTAGGTGCTGGAGTGAGTTTCACTTCCGGTCCTGGAATTTTTAGTTTTGTTTATACTGTGGGTAAATCAAAACAACAACAAATGAGCCTGAATCAGTCTAAGATTCACTTTGGTTATGTGAGTAGGTTTTAATTTGTTTAAAAGGGTAGATATGTTATCTTGCAACGTAATTTGTATTTTGATATAATGATAGTAGACATAGCATCAATATTGTGTTTTCTTTGGGCATTTATGATTGCGGTATTTGCCATACCTTCTATCACTTATGTTGCCCACCTCAAAAACCTGCTTGACAAACCAAACCAACGTACTGTTCATAGTTTACTGACTCCAAGATTGGGAGGATTAGCTATTTTTGCAGGAATGGTCTCTGCCCTGATGTTGTTTGGCGTAATCAACAGTGGCGTTCAACATTTGTTGGCCGGGGCAATTATTATCTATTACATAGGACTTAAAGATGATATCGTAACGGTTTCAGCTTTTAAGAAATTTTTTGTGCAGGTATTGGCAACTGGTATTGTCATCTTTATGGGCGATGTTAGAATTACTTCCTTTCAAGGGATACTGGGGGTGTATGATTTGCCATTGGGAATTAGTTATGCCTTTTCATTTTTGGTAATCATTGGCTTAACCAATTCTATCAACTTAATTGATGGTTTGGACGGTTTGGCTGGATCAATCATAGTGGTGATTTTGACAACATTTGGCTTGTATTTTTACCTGTATGGAGGAGATAATTTTAAACCTTATGCTTATGTAGCTTTTAGTTTGGTAGGAGGAATGGTGGGATTTCTTCGGTATAATTTTTACAAAGCCACTATTTTTATGGGCGACACCGGTTCTTTGATTTCTGGTTTTGTAATCGCCGTATTGACGATTCTGTTTGTGGAAATGAAGGCTTTGCCAACAGCGCCTTCTATCGGAATAGCTATTTTGTTTGTACCCATGTTTGATACCCTGAGGGTGTTTACACTTAGAATAATGAATGGGGTTTCACCATTTTCACCGGATAAAAATCATATCCATCATGTATTGGTAGATTGTGGAATGAGTCAGGTTGCTACTGTTATTACTTTGGTGGTCGTAAATGCCGCAACAATTTTAGTGTTTTCGGTGTTAAAATCTTATTCCAACCATTTGCTTTTAATGGTGTTGGGATGTCAGTCTTTAATGCTCGTTTTCATATTAGAATTTTTAAAAAGAAAATTTAAAAAACAAAGCATAGCCTCTTGAAAAACTTCCTTGGCTTAGTTGGAAAGTTGATTTTTTATATGTTAGTAGTAACATGTACAGCTTCTTTTTCATTTGCTCAAAATTATAGCCATAAAATTGAGGTCAGACCAATTGAGGAATTGAAGTCTCAACTGATAGTTTTTGACAATTACTATAACAGTTATGTGCCTTTGATAGATTATAACAGTAAGAAATATCAGAGTGTACATTTGTGGTTAGATTTGGTAAAGTACAGAGGCAATTACCTTGAATTTTATGCAAGTGAAGGTCTAGCACTGTTTGTAAATGGTAAATTTTTTAAAAAATACAACCAGAGTGGAAAAGAAAGAATATTGATAAAATCCTTTCAGTCATTTTCAAATGGTAGTTTTGTGTTTTTGAGTTATTACCATGAATCTTCACGATGGCCCAAAAGTATTAAAGTCAGTGTTGCCACCATGATGTATCAAATAGATTCTTCAGAAGAGAGCAAAATCTTGCCGTATATCAAAAACAGGTTTAATGATTTTGTAGTAGAAGCTTTGTTACTGGTATTGGGTTTGATTGCATTGGTAAAAGTGTTTTTCAGAAATACATTTTACTCGTATTATACTTTTTTAAATTATTTAAGAATGAGAAATGTCACTGTTCAGGAAGATATTTTGGTAATGAATGTATTAAACAAAGAAAGCATTATTTATGTCATTTTAAATAGTGTGATGATGTCTTACTCTTTTGTCCTGATGTTGAATTTTTTCAAACTGCCTATTTTAGTAGGAAATATTCGTCCTTCAGAATACTGGATGATGTTTGCCGTTGGAATATTATTGTTCTTATTAATTTATTTATTAAAATATATCGGTGTGTATACCAATGCTTTAATCTATAAATTTAAAAATATAACCAATACCCATTTCTTTGCTTTTGTAAGTTATTGGCAAAAAATCGGCTTGTTGATGTTTGTGTTTTCAATTTTTTTCTGTTCAACATTATCTGTGTTTAATATAGAAATTTCTACCTATTGGTTTAATTTTTACCTTGTTATCATTATCATATTATTGTGTATAAATGTTGCATTTCACATTAGATATTTTTTATCATTTACGAATGTGTATTTATTTTCATATCTTTGCATCACAGAGGTATTGCCTATCATGCTTTTATATAAGCTTTACACTACTACTGAGTTGATTTTGAAATAATTTACGTTTGTCAAGATGAGTGAAATTCTAAGTGCAGATATCCCAAAAAGTAGAATGTCAAGAGTTACTTCTATTTTAGTTTCTCAACCGAAACCGACGGATGAAAAATCGCCTTATTTTGTATTGGCTCAAAAATATCACCTTAAAATAGATTTTAGGCCATTTATACAAATAGAGGAAGTTTCAGCCAAAGATTTTAGGAAACAAAAAGTAGAGATTTTAGCACATAGTGCAGTAATATTTACGAGTAGAAATGCAGTAGATCATTTTTTTAAAATATGTGCCGAAAGTCGCATTGAAATGCCAGCTGATTTTAAATATTTCTGTATTTCAGAACAAACCGCCAATTATTTACAAAAATATATTGTCGTTAGAAAACGCAAAATTTTTGTAGGCCAAAAGACTTCACAAGATTTAATTGAAATTTTAAAAAAGCACAAAGAAGAGAAGTTTATCTATCCTTGTTCCAATATCAGAAAAGAAGACATTCCCGTATTTTTAGAAGCAAATGAATATAAGTATTCTGAAGCGGTGATTTACAATACCGTGGCGAGTGATTTATCTGATATTAAAGAAATTAAATACGACATGATTGCTTTCTTTAGTCCTTCAGGTATAAATTCTTTGTTTGCTAATTTTCCAAATTTCGTTCAGGGAAACATTCGAATTGCTGCATTTGGGCCAACTACAGCACAAGCAGTACGCGATGCAGGCTTGATTTTGGACATTGAAGCACCAATGCCAAATATTCCTTCCATGACTGGCGCCTTAGAAGAATACATTAAGAGAGTCAATAAAGGGAAGTAATTCTTTAAATTATACAATTGTGTCTTGGTATCATTAAAATAAATATTGAGAATAATTGTTTTTAAGAAAGATTAAGTATAATTTTACCCCTCAGCTGAATAATGTAAAATACATGAATCGTTTTGCAATGGTATTAACTGGTATTCTTTCTGTTCTGGCATTTGGTGTAGCCAATGCCCAGCAAGATGCTCAGTTTAGTCAATACATGTTTAATAATCTCTATACCAATCCCGGATATGCTGGTTTAGAGGGTGCTCCCAAATTTACTGCTATACATAGAACGCAATGGGCTGGATATGGTGATGGAAGTGGTGGCGGTGCTCCTCAAGATCAAATTCTAACCGCTTCAATTCCGGTTCATTTGTTAAAGGGCGGTGTAGGTGTTCAATTAACACATGATAAAATTGGACCGAATACAAATTTAGATGTATTAATTTCTTATGCTTACCATATCAATTTAGGTGGTGGGAAATTGGGATTGGGTTTACGTTCAGGTATTTTGAATTCTTATAGTGGTGGTCCCAGAGTTGCAACTGATCCAAATGATGTTGTTGTCGAAAATTTAGACAATAAAAATTTAAATCAAATGAGTCCTGATTTTGCTCTTGGTGTTTTTTACAACCATTCTAAATTTTATGTTGGCGCTTCATTAAATCACCTAGTGAAACAAAAATTAAGTGATTTAGGTAAGAAACAAAGTCGCCACATGTTTGTAAACGGTGGATATAATTATCAGGTAGCTTCTAACGTATTATTGACCCCTTCATTGATTACGAAGTATGATGCAGGAAGTGATGCAGGAAGTAATTCAGGAAAATGGTCAACCGAAGTTTCAGTAATGGCTACTTTCAGTACACGTTATTGGGCAGGTTTGTCTTTGAGGCAACAAGATGCTTTAATACC
>CALPQG020000235.1 GCA_943325655.2 Bifidobacterium breve
CTTTAGTGTTTTCGTTTTCTGCTTATGCCCAAAAATCAAGGGCAGAGTTAGAAAGAGAAAAAAAGGAAAACTTGCGTAAAATTGAAGAGGCAAGCAGAATTTTGGAAGAAACCAAAAAGCAAAAAAAGACTTCTGTAGGCCAACTCAATGCCATTGCCAAGAAAATTCAATCCAGCGAAAAACAAATCAAAATCATCTCTGAAGAAATCAACTTGTTGGATAGTGAAGTTGGCAACATTGAAGTAAACATTACCACGCTACAAAAAGACTTGGAAAATCTTAAAAAAGAATATGCCGCCATGGTTTTTGCTGCTGAAAAAGCCAATAACAGTTACGACAAACTCACTTTTATATTTGCCGCCAAAACATTCTCCCAATTGGTGATGCGTCTCAAGTACATGACCCAATATGCTGAAGAACGCAAAAAACAAGCTGCCCATATCCGTCTTATTTCTTCCCAATTGGGACAAAAAAAGCATGAAATCATCCATAAAAAACAAGAAAAACTTGGGTTAAAAACTGTGCAGCAGGTGGAAAACAACAACTTGTATGTACTGAAAGATGAAAAAAGCAAGGTAGTCAAAGAACTTTCCCAAAAAGAAAAAGAAGTTAAACAGGACCTGGAAGACAAAAAACGCGCTGTGCGCAAACTCGATATGTTGATTGCGGACATGGTGCGAAAAGAAATTGAACGCAGCCGAAAAGCAGCCAGCGGAGGCAAAGAAAATGCTGGGAACAAAATCATTCTTACCCCTGAAGCGGCCGCACTTTCTGCCAATTTTGCAGAAAACAAATCAAAACTTCCCTGGCCGGTAAAACATGGATTTATATCCCATAGTTTCGGCAGACAAGCACATGCAACGCTCAAAAATGTAGAAGTTGAAAACCTCGGAATTGATATTCAAACCAACCGATTTGAAGAAGTACGGTCTGTATTCAAAGGAAAAGTGATTGCCGTAGCTTCTGTTCCGGGAATGAACCAGGTAGTGATGGTGCAACATGGGGAATATTTTACCGTGTATGCAAAACTTGTTTCGGTGAATGTAAACACAGGTCAAAATGTAAGTGCCAAAGACCTGATTGGAGAAGTGTATACAGATAAAGATGAAGTAACCGAACTGCAGTTTCAGGTTTGGAAAAATACCCAGAAAATGAATCCTCAGGATTGGCTCTATAATAAATAAATTTTAAGGGTAAATAAATTGTTTCTGATTTCCCATTTCATTCAAATTAAGTAAAATTAGTTTTTATATTTACTGAAATATAAAGCACTTATGATACATTCTTCTTTAATGGCATATATGCCACAAGTGATTGCATTATTTGAAAAGCATAAAATTAAAACGGCTTATGTTTTTGGCTCTGCACTTACCTCAAAGTTTAATAAAAAAAGTGATATAGACTTTTTAGTTAATTTTGAAGACAACTTGGATCCAATAGAAAAGGGTCAATTATGGTGGGATTTACACGATTCATTGAGAGAAAGTTTACATAGAGAAATTGATTTGGTCTCTGAATCATCCTTAAAAAACCCTTATTTCATAAAAGACATCAATGAACATAAAGTGAAAATTTATGGATAATACAATCAATAAACTACTTTTTGACGTTTTACAAAGTATAGAACGAATCGATAAATATACCGAGTCACCAAAACAATTTACTTTTTTTGCTTCCAATTTACTTTTACAACAAGCAGTTGAAAGAAATTTTGAAATCATGGGAGAAGCCATGAACAGAATATTAAAACTTAAACCTGATATTGCCATTAGTCATACCCGAAAAATTGTTGATACCCGAAATAAAATAGTACATGGTTATGATGAAATTGAACCAGAAAATTTATGGAACATCATCATCAATTATTTACCAACATTAAAAACCGAAGTGGAATTATTATTAAAAGATAAATAACCACCCTCCAAAAACTTTATTCAAAAACTCTTAAATTTCATACCCTTGGAAGAAAACAAATCAAAACTCGAACAACTTCAGACGCTTTTAAACGAAGCAGACCTTAAGTCGAACATCATTAAAGTTGGTCCTAATGCACCGATTGAAACCTTGTTAATCGCATTGTCAGCATTAGAAGCAAACGATGACAGGGATTGGCAATTGGAGATTTCATTTGTTCCAGGATATACTGAAAAACTTGAAAACACAGAAATACTTCAGTTCTTCGTTTGCCTGACCGACCGCGTAGCGCCAACGGCCCAGGCAACTTTAGAAAAATTGTTAACGGCCTACAATACCCAGATTCCATTAGGGATGTTTGGCTTCTTCAAAGCACAAAATTTATTGTATTACAGACATGTGGCTTTAATCAATAAAGACGACGATTTAGAAGACACATTACCTGAATTGATCTGGATGATTTCACATGTGCTGACCCAATACAGCAATGCTGCTTTGGCTGGAGCAACCGGCACGTATAGCGCAGAAGATATTTTCAAAAAAATCGGACTTTAAAAAATTTAAGTACAGGGTACAGTGTACAGAGGAAAACTCGACATTATACCCTGTACATTGTACACTTTACCCAGTACTCAAATGACAAGAATCGCCCTATTTGCTTCAGGTTCTGGCAGTAATGTAGAAAACATTGCCAACTATTTTGCTAACAATGACCAGGTAGTTTTCACCAAAGTATATTGCAACAAACCCGATGCATTTGTTTTACAGCGGGCAGCTAAGCTTGGATTGGCCACAAGAATATTTACCAAAGAAGAGTTTAGCGGTTCAGAAACCATAGTACAGGAATTGCTTGATGACCAAACAGATTTAATCATTTTGGCCGGTTTTCTTTGGATGGTTCCAGCGGCATTGGTAAAGGCTTTTCCGAAACATATCATCAATATTCATCCAGCCTTATTGCCAAAGTTTGGAGGCAAAGGCATGTATGGCATGCGCGTACATGAAGCAGTAGTAGCAAATAAAGAAACCGAATCGGGGATAACCATACATTATGTCAACGAACATTACGATGAAGGTCCGGCAATTTTTCAGGCAAAATTTGAGGTGTTACCAACAGATTCAGCTGATGACGTAGCCCATAAAATTCATTTGTTGGAATTTGAGCATTTCCCAAAAATCATTGAAAAGCTGGTAAAAAATTAAGTCTACATTTCGATTACAATTCCTTAATTTTTGGTTGCTTTAACAATATAATTTTGTTTAATTCGTAAAAGAATAAATCATAATACTTTATACAGGAAACTCAATCCTGTTATAAATATTTTTCAAAGAAAAAATCACCTTTTAAGAAGTACTAAACACCTAGTACACTGTACCAAAACAAGAAAAATGAATTACATTGACGAGCTTAATGAACCTCAGCGCGAGGCTGTTATGACCATAAATGGTCCTGTTATGATTATCGCGGGGGCTGGCTCAGGAAAAACGAGGGTATTGACTTACCGTATCGCTTACCTGATAGAACAAGGCGTTGATCCATTTAATATTTTATCCCTTACTTTTACCAATAAAGCTGCCCGCGAAATGCGCAAGCGTATTGAAAAAGTAGCAGGCACCAATGCACGTAACCTATGGATGGGAACCTTTCACTCTGTGTTTGCTCGAATATTACGTTCGGAAGCAGAGAAAATTGGCTATACCAGCAACTTCACCATTTACGATACAGACGATTGCAAATCACTGATCAAAACCATCGTTGGTGAAATGCAATTGGACGATAAAGTATACAAATCAAGCAGCGTTTTGGGGAGAATATCTTCTGCAAAAAACAAATTAATTTCTCCAAGAGAATATGTCAACAACGCTATCCTTCGTGCAGATGATGAAAGCGCCATGAGACCTAAACTGGGAGAAATCTACAAAATATACCAGGAACGTTGTTTCAAAGCCGGAGCAATGGATTTTGATGATTTACTGTTCAACACCAATATTCTTTTCCGTGACCATTTGGATGTGTTAAACAAATACCAAAACAGGTTCAAATACGTGATGGTAGATGAGTTTCAGGATACCAACTTGTCTCAATACCTCATTACCAGAAAATTGGCTGCCCGCCACCAAAACATTTGTGTCGTAGGAGACGATGCACAAAGTATTTACGCCTTCCGTGGAGCTGACATTCAAAACATCCTGAACTTCGAAAAAGATTATCCAGATTTGAAAGTGGTGAAGCTGGAAGAAAACTACCGTTCTACACAAATGATTGTAAAGGCGGCGAATTCTATCATTTCACACAACAAAGCACAGTTGCGTAAATCTGTATTTACTTCCAATGAAGATGGGGCACTTATCACGCTTTTGAAGGCAAGTTCTGACAATGAAGAAGGGAAATTAATTGCCCATGCTATCTTCGAAGACAAAACCCAAAAGCAATTGGTGTATAACAATTTCGCCATACTTTACCGTACCAACTCACAATCGAGGTCTATGGAAGAGGCCTTACGCAAATTGAGTATTCCTTACCGCATCGTAGGTGGTATTTCATTCTACCAAAGAAAAGAAGTCAAAGACTTGATTTCCTACCTTCGTTATGCCATGAACCATAACGATGAAGAGGCTTTGAAAAGAATCATCAATTACCCAAAAAGAGGTATTGGTGATACCACCATTGCAAAAATCATATTATTTGCTGACGAACAAGGTATCACACTTTGGGAAGTAATCAGTAATATTAGCAAATTTATGTCAGGCCGTACCGCCGATTTGATAGATCAGTTTTCTATTATTATCAGAAGTTTCAAATTAATGATTGAAACCAAAGATGCCTTTGAAGCGGCTTCACATATCGCCAAAGTATCAGGTATTTTAAAGGAACTTTATGACGACAAGACGGTAGAAGGCTTAGCTCGCTATGAAAACATACAAGCGTTATTAAATGCGATTAAAGAATATGTAGACAGTGAAGAAAATGAGGACAAATCCTTAGGCGCATTTTTACAGGAAATCGCTTTAGTAACCGATGCCCGTGACGACAAAGATGCTGACGATGACAAAGTTAC
>CALPQG020000236.1 GCA_943325655.2 Bifidobacterium breve
CGTACAACCTACAACATTCGTGCTGACATTGGACGAAAATTCCCAACGCTTCTCAAAATTAGAAGTGTTAAATTTAGTAACTTGCAGCGTTAAAATTAAGAGAGATAATAATGCTTTTTGACGAATATAAATATTTTAATTACCAATTTCCTGAACCTCAATATTTAGGTGCAAAGCATACGTTATTACCTTGGCTTAATCAGTTTATTCCTAAAAATACAAAATCTGCAATTGATGCTTTTGCTGGTTCGCAATCTGTCGGTTATTTATTGAAACAACAAGGTTGTAAGGTAATTACAAATGATTTTTTAAATTTCAATAATCAAATTGGTAAAGCATTAATTGAAAACAAGTCAACCAAGTTAACCAAAACAGATTTAGATATTCTTTTTCAAACCTCAAAAAACAAAAGTGAATTTGACTTAATTGAAAATACATTTACAAATGTTTTTTTTGAAAAAGAAGAAGCACAATTTTTAGACAATTTCAGAGCAAATATTCCATTATTAGAGAATGAAATTAAGCAAGCTCTTGCTTTTACAGTCATCAATAGAAGTATGACCCGAAAAATCACAATGGGGCATTTTGGTCATACACAAGCTTTGGTTTATGCAAGCGACCCAGAAAGGATAAAACGTAACAGAAGTTTAATTAGACCAGTAAAAGATATTTTTGAAGAATTACTTCCAAAATATAATGATGCTGTTTTTGACAACCAGCAAGACAACCAAAGTTTTAACCAGAATATTTTAGACTTATTACCTAATATAGAAAATATAGATTTGGCGTATTTCGACCCACCCTACTGTGATAGTCACGCAGACTATCAAGGTTTTTACCATTTGTTAGAAACCTACACCGAGTATTGGAAAGACAAAGATTTTATAAATGGTATTAGACGTTATGAACCGCAAAGATTTAGCGGTTTCGACAAAAAAAGAGATGTAATATCTTCTTTTGAAAAGCTATTTGAATTATCAGAAGCAATCCCTAATTG
Organism: Bifidobacterium breve; assembly: GCA_943325655.2. Classification (GTDB taxonomy): domain Bacteria; phylum Bacteroidota; class Bacteroidia; order Cytophagales; family UBA9547; genus CALPQG02. The sequence continues at coordinate 998 of CALPQG020000236.1, forward strand.
GTTAATTAGCTATAACAATAGAAGCTATCCAGGAATAGACGAATTTGAGAAATTAATTTCAAAATACCGGACAGTAACTGTAGAGGCAAAAACATATCAAAACGGAAGAGGCGGAAAAGGAAGCGTTGCAGGTAGTCAAGAAATACTGTTTGTTTGCAGTCCTAAAAAAAAGCATTTCGTTTCAAGTAACCATAAAGAACAATTAGTAAATGAAGGACTTTAATCACTGGGATAAATTACATAAAAACAAAGAACTCGAAGAGTTTAGTAATGATAGTGTTGGCCTTTTATGGCTGAAAACGAAATCAATTATTAGAAAAGAACTTATTGCTGAATTTATAAAAATCAACAATATAACGCTGCAAGAAACTGCACTTGCCAAACAATTCGTTGAATTATTTGGCATTTTAAGTTCTAATGTGATAAACTCAAACAATATTCTTGACAACTTCATTAAATCAGAAAACACCAAACAAGTTGGAACATTGAATACAGCACAACTCGTTTCTGAATTATATAAGCTAAAGAATTTTGATTGGGGTGGAGATTATCAAAATTCACTCGATAAATATTTGGTAAGCAGATATGTAAAAGTTCAAAACCCTTCTTATGAAAACTTACTTTCAAAATTTGAAACAGAAATTAGCGAAGCTGTTAAAGGTTATGTTTTAAACAGTTGGTACAACCATTGGAGTAGTATTTTAATTGAACATATTTTCAAATCTCATACAGTAGTTTTGCCAACTGTTGGTCAAATCAAAAGTGTTGACTTTTTCATTAAAGATGTGCCATTTGATTTGAAAGTTACTTATTTGCCAGCAGAATATATAAAATCCAAACGCAAAGAAAAAGGATTGCCAGTTGAGCTAACTTATCTAAAAAAGAAAGCAGCAGAAGTAAATATTGTTTTTGACAAAAAGGCAAAACCAGCAGACATTTTCTATGAAATAGTTGAAAAAATGAAAGACAGAAACGATGATTTTTGTTTAGAAGTTCTCAAAACATTAAAAGATGAGAAATTAGAAATTTTACAAGAAGTACAAAACTTCCCAAAAGTATTAGCTACTTGGCTTTATGAAAATCAAGGAGAAATGCGTTTTGGTTCTGAAAATCGTTTATTCCTTGTACTGGTTGACACAGAAGATTTTACAAATTCGTGGAAATTGAAAAGAAATATTGACCTTTTAAAACCTTCAATCCTAACCTATTTGGACAACTTCAAAACGAAAAAAACAGAAGACCTAAAAATAGAATTTGAATTCAAAGGAAAAACAAAAACATTTACTGCATTGACTGACATAATATTTGTCGTAAAATAGCTTACAATTTAGTAAGTAAATACTTGACTATGGATAGATAACTCCACGATTGAAAAAAGAACAACGAAGGCATAGCAACAGTTTAGCAAAATGGAGGGTTCGGTGCTACATTCAACGGCAGTTCTTCGATTGAACTTTTGTACAAAACTGAACATTTGTACTTCGTTTTCCACCACTTCTCTAAACTCCAAAATGTTCTTGAAAATACCACATTCAAAATCCCTACAGCACATGTTGCCCATCTTCTCGATTTTAAAGAAAAATACTGTTGCTTTATTTTTAATTGTGCTGGTGTCTTGTACTTCCAAGGCACAGGATACGACCTTGATTCCTGTAGATCAATTGGTAGGGAAGAAATTACCAGAACTTTTTGGGAATGAATATTTTCTTAGAATTGAAGCCCATGAAGCCTTCTGTCAAATGCAGCAACATGCTTTAAAAGACAGTATCAAACTGTATGTTGCTTCAAGTTATAGGGGATTTGAGCACCAAAAGAAATTGTGGAACAAGAAGTTTAAAAAAGCTTTGGACGAAGGTTTAAGTCAGGAACAAGCTCTTGCCCGTTGCATGGAGTTTTCTGCAATTCCAGGAACATCACGTCACCATTGGGGAACAGAGGTAGATTTGATTGATATTTATCGACCTGTGTTGGAGAAGCCATTGGAGCAAAAAGAATTTGCGGCCGGGGGTAATTTTGAGAAGCTGTACCAATGGTTGCAGTTGCATGCCAATGAATATGGCTTTTATGCCATTTATGACAACAACCCTGAACGAAAAGGATTTCATTTTGAACCCTGGCATTACAGCTTTTTGCCTTTGGCCAGTAAGTTTCATGTCGAATACTTGAAGGTGGATTTGAAAACGCAATTGATGCAATGTGAAATTGCTGGATGTGAGTTGTTTACTGACGAGTTTTTGAATCAATATGTCGCTGACTATGTCATGCATCCGAATGTGATAAACGGTACGCATCAATTATTTTTACCTCAATCTATAGTTTCACCTGTTTCTTTGAGTAAATGAGTTTTTAATTATAGCTTCTTTGCTATATTTGTTGTTCGAAAACTATCAATTGTTTGAAAATTATTTTTGAAGATGGACAATGATTCAAAAAAATCCCCCATCCATTTTCAAGAAATCCAAAAGCTATGTCAGAAAAAATATACACCATTCGTAAAAATGCTGCTCCAATAAAGACCCAAATCAAATTGGTATCTTCTAAAAGTGAAAGCAATAGGGCATTGATTATTAATGCCGTGGCTGGTGGAAAATGTACTTTGGATAATTTGTCTGCAGCACGTGATACGCAAACCATGCAACGGTTGCTGGGTTTGACTACGCAGGAATTGGATGTATTGGACGCTGGAACAACCATGCGTTTTTTGACGGCATATACAGCCATCAAAGGTTTGGATAATGTAATGACCGGTACGCCAAGGATGTGTGAACGTCCTATTGGGATTTTGGTAGATGCCTTGAGAGCTGCTGGTTGTTCGATTGAGTATTTGAACAAAGAAGGTTATCCTCCTTTGAAAATTTCATCGCATAAAGGACTTTCAAACCAGCCTATCGTGATGAAAGGCGATGTGAGCAGTCAGTTTATTTCCGCTATTTTGATGAATGCTCCTTTGTTTGAAAACGGGTTAATCCTCGAATTAGAAGGCAAAATTGCTTCACGCCCATATTTAGAAATGACTTTGCAATTGATGAAACATTTTGGTGTGGTGTCAGTTTGGAAAGGAAATCAAATTCATATTGCTCCCAACCAACAATACAATACCCAACAATACAGCATTGAGTCTGACTGGTCAGGAGCGAGTTATTGGTACAGTATTGTCGCTTTGGCAGCCGAAGGAACTGAGATAGAAGTGTTGGGATTAAAGCCTGATTCTTTACAAGGTGACAGTGTGTTGGTGAAAATCATGGAACCGCTTGGGGTGAAATCTACCTTCAACGAAAGGGGAGTAGTACTCACTAAAATTCCAGCACAACAACAGGTTAAAATAGATTTTTCTGATTGCCCGGACATCGCTCAAACCTTGTCTGTAATCGCAGCAGCCAAACATATTGACCTTACTTTAACAGGTTTGGAAAGTTTAAGAATCAAAGAAACCGATCGTATTTTGGCCATTCAACAAGAGCTTCAAAAATTTGGCGCTGATATGAAAGCGCTGGAAGAAGATTTATTTATTATTGAACATGCTGATTTTAAGGTCAACAATCAAAGTATAGATACTTACGATGACCACAGAATGGCGATGGCATTTGCTCCATTGGCTATTTTGGGCGCAATAAAAATTGAAAATCCTGATGTGGTAAACAAGTCATATCCAAGTTATTGGGAAGATTTGAAAGTAGCAGGGTTTGAAGTGGAACCTTAATGATTTTAAGATGTGTCAAAGTTACGCCGTGTCAGGTGTTTTCACCTGACACGGTTTGATTGAAGTTACGCCGTGTCAGGTGTTTTCACCTGACACCGTTTGATTGAAGTTTGCGCCGTGTCAGGTGTTTTCACCTGACACCATTTGATTGAAGTTTGCGCCGTGTCAGGTGTTTTCACCTGACACCGTTTGATTGAAGATACGCCGTGTCAGGAGTTTTCACCTGACACCGTTTGATTGAAGTTTACGCCGTGTCAGGAGTTTTCACC
>CALPQG020000237.1 GCA_943325655.2 Bifidobacterium breve
GTTCAAAAAGCTATTTTCAAATACGCACAAAAAAACATCCCTATTCAAACCAATCAGGAAGACAAATCAATTCCATTTAATACATTAAAAGTAAGCAGCGCGAAATTAAAAGCTTTGCTCAGCTTTGATAATCCTGTAAAATTTGAAGAAGAAGCCAAGAATATTTTTCAGCTTTTAGCGTCAAGTAGCAAAGAATAAAAAACGATAAATTTCAATTGCACGTACAAATTATCTATATTTGCACGTAATAAAATTCAGGCAACATGGACACCAAACTGACTCTTAAACTTGAACAAACAATTATTGAAAAGGCAAAAAGCTACGCTAAATCTCATAAAACCAGCCTTTCAAAATTGATTGAAAATTATCTTCTCCAGATTACCAATGACAAGGGAAAAGAAGATGAGATTACTCCGTTGGTTAAAAGTTTGTCAGGTATCATAAAACTTCCTAAAGAAATGGATCCTAAAAAAGAGTATGCTGATTTTTTAATTCATAAGTATAAATAATGGAACATGTATTTGTTGACACCGACATCGTCCTTGACCTGCTCGCTAATCGTGAACCATTTTACAAACATGCTGCTTTTTTATTTTCAGAAGCGGATAAAAACAAACTTAAAATACATGTTTCTTCTTTATCGTTTTCAAATTTAAATTACCTATTAGCTAAGCAATATTCCGCTGATCAGGCAAGAAAAAAATTACTTATATTCAAAACACTTGTAACTGTTTTAGCTGTTACAGACAAAGTTGTTGAACTTGCTTCAACATCTGACTTTAAAGACTTTGATGATGGTTTACAATATTTCACAGCCATTGAGAACAATATCAACACGCTCTTAACTAGGAACTTAAAAGACTATAAAACTGCTAAAATTCCCGTTATGACTGCAGAACAATTTTTGAAAGGAAAATAACAAACAGTAGAGAAGACTCAAATTCAACAATGACCATACTAGAAAACATATCCTTACAACCTTACAATACTTTTGGCATAGCAGCCAAGGCTAAATACTTTGTTGAAATTAACCATTTAGACGAGTTGCAAGCCATCAGAGAAACGACCATATTCAAACACAATGAACGCTTGGTTTTGGGAGGTGGAAGTAATATGCTGTTGTGCAAAGACTTTGATGGATTGGTCATAAAAATTAACCTGAAAGGAATTTCATTGTTAACCGACAACCATGAAAAAGCAATCCTCAAAGTAGCTGCAGGAGAAGTTTGGCATGAATTGGTAATTTTTTGCGTCAATCAAAATATTGGTGGTGGAATTGAAAACATGTCTCTGATTCCTGGCTGTGTCGGCGCTTCTCCCATGCAAAACATAGGCGCGTATGGGGTTGAAATCAAAGACATATTCAAAGAACTGACAGCATTTCACATCGAGTCAGGAGCACTTCATACTTTCAACAAAACACAATGTGAATTTGGCTACAGGGAAAGCGTATTTAAACGTAAATTAAAAGGTCAATACATTATTGTGGAGGTAATATTTGAATTAGACAAAACAAAACCTACAAACACTTCTTATGGTGCCATACAACAAACATTGGATGAAGCAGGCATAAAAGACATTACCATAAAAGAAATCAGCAAAGCCGTTTGTGCTATTCGTCAAAGCAAATTACCAGACCCAAAAGTTCTGGGCAATGCGGGGAGCTTCTTCAAAAACCCTGAAATACAAAACGACCAATTTCAAAAACTACACCTTGAATATCCGCAAATGCCGTCCTTCCCAACCATTGAAGGATTTACAAAAGTACCTGCTGGCTGGTTGATTGAACAATGCGGCTGGAAAGGTAAAGTTGTTGGACATACAGGAGTACACAAAAACCAGGCATTGGTACTGGTAAATTATGGAGAAGCGACAGGGGAAGAAATAAAAAAATTGGCTTTCGACATTATAGAGTCAGTAAAAGTAAAGTTTGGAATTACTCTGGAGAATGAAGTAAATTTCATTTAAAGTCAATACCTCCGATGTGTCAATTTATCTCCTAAAAATCCTGATAAAAAGGTTTCCTATCAAAGAAGTCATCAGGACTACTCCAGAAATGACGAGTGAAAAAGTAATTAGAAATGGATAAAAAATGGCAAATAACATATTCCACAATATCCTGACTACCATGTTGGTTTCCAACACATTCGTATCATCTTCTTTTTTTTCAGGAAGCTCTTCTGGTAACATAAAATAAATTTTTAAAATGAAATTATTATTTTGTATTGTATTCTTTTAAATTTCGGGCGACATCTGCCATTAGACTGTTGTCTTGTTCTATACCGTTGCCGATGACCACAATATCTGCACCGGCCTTCCAGGAGCTCATCGCTTTTTGAACAGAATTTATTCCTCCTCCAACGATAATTGGGGCTTCCACCGACGAGGTTACCGCTTCAATCATTTGTGCTGAAACTTGATTCAAAGCACCACTTCCCGCATCCAGGTAAATCAATTTTAATCCCAACATCTCCCCTGCCATGGCAGTACAGGCCGCAATTACAGGCTTGTCACTCGGAATTGGCGTCGTATTACTGATATAAGAAACCGTAGTTTGTTTTCCACTGTCAACCAATATATACCCTGTTGCAAGTACTTCAATCCCCGAACGTTTTAAGATGGGTGCTGCAATGACATGCTGACCAATCAAATGTTCCGGGTTACGACCAGAAATTAATGACAAAAATAAAATTGCATCCGCCTGAGCATCAATATGCAAGGTATTCCCGGGAAATAGTACCACAGGGATTGTACAATTGGCTTTAATGGCTTTGATTACTTTACCCATAGCATCACCAGCAATTAAACTTCCTCCAATAAAGAAAAAATCCACACCTGCATTCTCGGCATTTTGGGCCAAAGTTATTGCAGCACTTTCCTCAATATTATCAGGATCAACCAAAACGGCAAAGGCTTTTTGGCCCTGTTGCTTAAGCTGAATTATTTGTTGGTATACTTTAGTCATTTGTTTTCTTCCCCAAACCATCAATATACTCCTGCAATTTTTGTTTTGCAATAGAAATCAAAAATAAAGCGATTTGTTCTTTAATTCTTTTAACAATGGTAGACTCTTCCTCTACCCTTTGCACCACCACTGTATTCTCTGGACAATTATATTCTTTGGGTCTAACAATTGTTTTTGTCTTGCTGTTTCCAAAAAACATTTTGTAAATAAAGTAAGTCGCCAATACTCCTGTACCAACAATTAGAGCTGTATTTCCAATTTTAGAAACATTCCCTTTGAATTCTTTTACTTCTCCTTTTGCAGCAGCTTTAAATTGTTCAGAACGACTTTCTAAAAGCAATCTTTTTTCAGCAAAAACATTATTTATCTCCATCCTTTTTATTTTTAAACAAATAATCAATTGATTTTTCTATTTCCTTATTGATAACTCCAACGAATATTTTCTTGTACATGATAAATAACAGTACTCCGAAAAGTATACTCACGATCAAAAAACCCAATGAATTGTTATCCAATAAACTTCCCAAACCAAACCCCATTGAAATACCGGCGAACAATACGACTAAAAAAATCACTAAAACAATCAAAATCAAATGTACAACTCCCGACAAAGAAGTAGAAATACGTTCCTGAATATCAAGCTTTAACAACTCAATTTTTGTTTCAAAAAAACCAGTAATGTTGCTCACAAAATTATCGAAGAGTATCATGTTGCCTATTTTTAAAACGATATACTACAGTGTCAAAAGTACAAAAATGTATTTTTATTTCTGGTATGAATACAAAAAAATAACGGTTATTTGAATACTATCATAATTCTAAGTTACTTTTGTAAATTATATACTTTTTGTTCAATCTATTAAACTAAGATAAATAATGCTAAGAAACATACTTTCAAGTTTTTTTATACTGCTCTCCTTTTCTGTTTTCTCTCAGGACCAATTGGTTACAGCTCCTAAATACCAAAGACATGATGTCTACTTTGCTCCGGAAGTGCATGAAAATGCCAACCTAATTCTCGATTTGCCTCTTATAGATTTACCTTATATTCAATACGCCGCCAAAACTATTGGCAATACAGACCAGCCTAGCTTTTCAAATTATTTAAATTCCTACGCCAATCCTGGAATGAATGTAGGTTTAGGCCTAAGCTATAGTACCTATTCAACGCTCCATTACGGTATAAAACGAGCTGTCACTATCGACAATAAATTTTGGCACAATGTCATCGTTGGAATTGGTGTTGGTGCAGTTGATTTAGGATTAAGTTATGCTCCATTGGGCAGTAATTGGTTGCACAATGAATTCACCAAAAGCGTGATGAGTAAAAATTTCATCAACGGACAAAATGAAATGAACCACTTTTCAAATGATGCAGTCAACGTAACACATGTCACTGATGCAGATTTGGCTTCCCTCAAAGCAAAAAACAATCCTGACTTTGTTAGAATGCAGGTTGCAGGAATGGAAGGAGAATACCTGTTGATTGATAAATTGCAGCGCACCAACTTTTTTTACCGCTCCAATTTACCCAACCTTATTTTATATTGGTTTACCACGCTTAAAAATGTAAATGCAATTAACAATCAAACAGACATTACAGCGAGCAATAAGCTCATCAACAAAAAAGTAAATTTTGCAGGAAGCGACGAAAGTAAAATAGATTATACAGGACTAGAATACACAAGCTGGGCGCACAATTTATTCAACCCTAGTGAAAAATTCACCAACAGGTACAACTCTCCAAAAAATTTCTCCAAAGAAACAATTGCCTACATGAGAACCCAAGCCAACTTACATTATATCAATGCCATATCGCCGTTGATGTTTGGGATAAAAGGCATTGTAGTCAAAAAAGATGAAATCGGAAATTCGTGGAGATTAAACTTCACCGGACGTCATTTATTTACTTCTTTTGGAAATGATGTCAGCGCAAAATTTTATTTTCAAACCCCAAAAAACAATTGGGTATTTACCCTTCATAATTACAATAACCTGAA